>NZ_JBQTDC010000010.1:0-104175 GCF_052353045.1 Halomonas sp. AOP7-B1-5
ACCGGCTGGGTTTTTTGTTTGCGTGGAAGAAAATAAATCGCGCGTGTTAATGCTATGATGCGTCCCCAATGACTACATCAAACGGCTATCGCTTTTGAGTGATGGACGCAAATAGAGGTGAAGTGGTGAGTGAAACGGTACCTACGTCGTGGTTAGTCTACTGCCGTCCTGGCTTTGAACATGACGCGTTGGCTGAGATGCAGCATCATGCAGAGCTTGAGGATGTCACCTGTGAACCTGCTTACGGGGAAGGGTGGGTTAGCCTAACGCGCACCGACGATGAGCCCGTTAATGATTTACACCGCCAGGCCGCGTTTAAGAAGCTTATCTTTGCTCGCCAAAGTTTAGCCGCCTTACCGGCGCTTACTTTGTCGCGCGATGACCGGCTGACCGCTATTTTAGATCAGGTAAAAGCCAGTCGCTGGAGCTTTGAAGAAATCTGGCATGAAACGCCCGATACCAATGATGGTAAAGCATTGGCGGGGCTTATTAAGGCCCTTACTAAGCCGCTGCAAAGCATGCTGAAAAAACGCGGCGCGCTACGCGGCAAGGCGGGTGGACGTCGGCTACATATCTTCTGGACCGATGGTGATCGTGTTCAGCTGGGTATGAGTTTCCCCGGTAATCGCAGTGAGCTGCTTAACGGTATTCGCCGGTTGCGCTTTCCAACGCGTGCGCCAAGTCGCTCTACGCTTAAGCTTGAAGAGGCATGGCACGAATTTATTCCCCGTGAAGAGTGGGATGAGCGCCTGGGCGATCATATGCAGGCTGCCGATTTGGGCGCTGCACCGGGTGGCTGGACATGGCAGTTGGTACAGCGCGGTATGTATGTATATGCCATCGATAACGGCCCGATGGATAAGCAACTGATGGCCACCGGTCAGATTGATCATCTAAAAGAAGATGGCTTTACGTGGGAGCCGCCTCAGCGTCTGGACTGGTTGGTGTGCGACATCGTCGATAAGCCTGTGCGCGTGCTCGCCATGGTGGAGCGCTGGCTAACACGCAAATGGTGCCGTGAGGCCATTTTCAATCTGAAGCTGCCCATGAAAAAGCGTTGGGATGAAGTAAACCGCTGCCTGTCAAAGCTAGACGATGCTCTGGAAAGTGCCGGCGTCCGTGCGACGGTTACCTGCCGGCATCTTTATCACGACAGAGAAGAAGTGACTGTGCACGTAAGGCTAGCCCATTAGTAGCCCGCTTCGTAGATACGGACGGTCTCGTCTTCTGTTAAGAGCGGTAAGATATTCTGCATGGCAGTGGCGCGTGCTTCACTGGCGTGCCATTCTTTCCAGGCGCGTAAGTCGCGCCACTTGGTAATCATCAAACGACGATCGGAATGGCCTTGTTGTACCAGCGTTTCGCCGCTGACAAAGCCCCTAACGCCAAGAGAGACACGCATGGCTTCTCGTGCTGCGTGCTCATACTCATCTTCCAGGCCGGGCATAATACGCCGTTCGATGATAACTTTAATCATGCTATCTACTTCCTAAACCGAGGATATGAATGGCTGACAATATCGAAGCCTCACCCCATCATGACACGCTGCTGGACACTACCGGTCTGTATTGCCCTGAGCCGATTATGCTGATGCATAACAAGGTAAGAGACATGGGTTCAGGACAAATACTCAAGGTCGTTGCAACCGATCCGGCTACTACGCGCGATGTCCCCAAATTTTGCCAGTTTTTAGGTCATGAACTGGTGCAGAGCAGTGAGACAACTGATAACTATATTTACTTTATACGTTTAGCTTAATGATGTGCAGCCTGTGCGAGGCAAGAATCGACTAATGGCGAATAACCTCGCACGGCTCCTTACTCGATATGTCTGTCAAACAGACGGTTTACTCCTCAGGAATCACCATCATCGCTAACGCTTCAAGGGTCGCAGGATCTTCTTCAAGAATGCGGTTGGCGATGTGGCGTTGAAAAAAATATACGCTTTGGTGGTGGGCGCGGGCGCAATAAAGGCAGTTATCGCCCAATAGAATTGGCGTCATCGTCGCCTTTTGCTCATCGGCTAATAAGGCATCAACGGAACCGTCGCTGTATAAGCGCCACCCATAAACAGGCTTTATATGCCATGGAGCATTGGGGTGATTCATACATAGGGCATGGGTGCCCAACGTATCGGGGAGTTGCTGGATAAGCGTGACTTCTCCAGACGCCTCATACTCAAAGTAATCCGCGGCAGCCGTCAGCTCATAATATTTATGATCAGGAGGGGAATCGAAGATCTCTTCCGTTTCAGGGTCACGATAGCCAATAAAATAGCCGTTTTCCTGACTATTGACCTCTTGGCAGGCGGTGAGCGTTTCCATCCATGGCACTAATCCCACGACATTGCCATCTTCTCTTAACCCCCAGGCTAAGATAGGCATGCCATAAAAGGCATCGGGACTTCCCGCGAGTTGATAGACCATTTCCAAGCCATCTAACTCGGGAGCCAAACGAACCAAGCTTTTTTGCGCCTGCTGACGCTGACGCGCGGTAGCCAGGTCAATGACCTGGGCAGAGCGGGGTGACTGGGATACGCCCATGATGTCCCTCCTTGTGCTGCGTGGTCACGACATTGACAAACAATAAGATGCTTACCGCATAGTTCACCAATAGCACAGGTTGACCGCTAGGTTAAGAGGAAATCGAATAATTTAATCGTTTACGCACACGGGGTGCTTATCTCTAAGCATTTGATGTTGTTCTCTGGCCTTAAGGTACTGCTGCCAGGGAGTCTGGGGATGGCTAAGCGAGAGCCACTGAGCCTGATAAGACTTTATAGCGTCGGGTGGCTCGACAGGCTGGCTGGTGATGAGTGTATTAATAGCCGTTAGCCATTGTCGAGCGCTGTCTTCAAAGCTGTCGAGCGTTTGCATGTCGTCCCACGGCGTTAAGCACGTAGCATTGGTTGACTCATGTTGAATTAAAAACTGGTTAGCATCTTGTAAGCTTTGCGCGGCCAGCAACAGCGTGCGCAAAATTTCGGCGGTCAAAGAACGCTCTTGCAAATGCTTGAGATGGTTTTCAAGCCGAGAGGAGTCCTGCTGCCAGGCTTGGCTAAACTGGCTATCTACCATCTGCTGTAAATAATCAACCGCAGCAAACTGCTGATCAAAGTTGGGAAGGCCGCTAATCACCAGTGGATGGCTGGCCCGTGAAAAGCTATTTATCCACTCCTCAGAATCAAAAATTGCGTTCCAACTCACGGCGGGCAGCTGAGCTGTTTTGAGGAGGGTCAGCTGCTCAAGGCGCTCTCTATCTTTTTCACCTAAGTGATCAGGAATATCGCTTTCCCAGCATGCATCTAGACGTTGCCATAGCTCGCGTTCATATAACCAGTGCTGGCTTGGCGGCGCCACACGGCCTAGCTGATTATTACGCGCGGCAATGAGAGAGGTGATCTGGCACTCGCGCAGTGCGTAGATGTTTAACATGCCATCACGGGTTTCTGCGACCGGAATCAACCGCTCCCGGCGTTCAGGAAACGCGCCGATATTGGGTATTTCCGTGCGTTCAATTACTTTAGAGGATAGGTCTTTGGCAAGCTGCTGATGATAGGCTATCCATGGCTGCTCGGCGTCATTGCCCTGACAGCCTGCCAGCAGCAGGCTTACCCATAGCGCCAGCCAATACCGAGTCCTCATCCAGTGAGGCATGATTTACTCCTGTCGACTAATCCATTTTAAACGCCAGCCGAGTAGAACCGTTGCGGTACTTAACCCGGCAATCAAACCGATCCAGTACCCGTGAACCCCGAGCGGTTCAGACACACCGTTGATGCCATGTGCACCCAGCCAGTGGCCGCCGCCTAGGCCCACAATCCAATAGGAAAGCACCGTGATGACCATGACGATACGGGTATCTTTATAACCCCGTAGCGCGCCTGCAAGGTTCACCTGCAGGGAGTCCGACAGCTGGAAGATAACCGCTAACGCCACGATGGAAAGCGCGAGTGCCTGTATCTCTGAGTTCGAGGTATACAAGGCAATCACCGGCTTTGCCGTTACCCACAAAAAGAGGCTGTTGAAGGCCGCAATGAGCACGCTTACCACAACGCCATTCCACGCGACCTGGCGCGCCAGAGACGGGCGATGCCTGCCCAGTGTATTACCCACGCGCACTGTTAGCGCCATGCTCAGCGACAGCGGCAACATAAACAGGATAGAGGTGTAGCTTAGCGCGATTTGGTGAGCCCCTACGGTTACCTCTCCTAAGCTTGCGACAAATAGGGCGATTAAGGTGAAAAGAGTCACCTCAACAAAAATGGCCACGCCAATCGGCATGCCCACAAAGATAAGCTCTTTAATGCCTGCCAACTGAGGAGGAGTAAAGCGATGCCATAGCGACACGTTTTTATAAGCACGTCCACGGCGGGTATACAGCAGCATGGTGAACATCATGGTCCACATGGAGATTGCAGTCGCGATACCGCAGCCAAAGGCGCCCATCGCCGGAATTTGCTGCAGGCTATCAGGCACGCCGCTGCCCAGCAGGTCAACCAGTCCATCGCCGCCGTAAATCAGCAAATAGTTAGCTGGAATATTTACAAGCAGGCCAATAACACTGATCCACAGCGATGGCCGCGTATGGTTCATGCCATCCGAAAAAGCACGTAACGCCTGAAAAAGCGCGATGCCGGGCATGCCAAAGGCCACAGCGGAAAGGTAGGCCGCTGAATCCTGCGCGACTTGAGCTGGTACATCCATTAGTTCGAAAATGGGCATGACGCTGGTTCTAAGCAGAATCGCAGCGATAATGCCCAGTACTAAAGCCACCCATAATCCCTGATGCACCGCCGGGCGAATGGCATCGTTGCGCTGCCCGCCAAGGTGATACGCCACAATCGGCGTAAGCCCCATGAGCGTACCCGTCATGAATAGCATCAACGGTGCCCATAAGCTTGTACCCACGGATACCGCCGCCAGCGACGTAGCATTAAAGCGTCCCGTCATCATGACATCGACTACCCCCATGCCCGCCTGGGCAAGCTGCGCGCCACAAATGGGCAGCGCCAAGGCAATCAAGGCACGAGTTTCGGGCCAATAAGTGGTTTTGATGTCGTTAGCAAAGCGGGCCAAGGAAAGGCTCTCCATCAGTAAAGTAAGCTATAAAACGCCGCTAGATTAGCAGGACTCGCTGGTTTTTGCCGTTTAGACTTCAGCCTACCTAACGAGGGCCGTTATACTAGGCAAAATGGGCTTAAATAACGAGGATATTGTGGTTCACACACATGACAAGTGGTTGCTTGAAGACATTACGGCACTCTTTAATGGCATTTTCATGCCGCGCTACCAAACCCGGTTAGTGCGCGGTAAGGATGAACCCCTTTATCGGCCTGCTGATGAACAAACGCCTTATCATCAAATCATCTTTGCACGGGGATTTTACGCCAGCGCACTGCATGAAATCCAGGCAACTCTTTAAAGGTTGACGTGCTAAGAAACTCATGTTCGTATGGTGTACATCTTGATGGGACGCCATGGACATGAAAGCCACCCTCAATAAATTATTCAGGTCAAAAGCTAGGGTCATTCATTTAAGTCATTTTCATAAAGGCCGATTGGTGTGGTCAAGGGGGGAAGGTGACAGTGAATATGAATACCACTTTTCTTGTTTAGAGGGTGTCGGCTATTTTCCTAAAATGCCGGTTATTCTTCAGTCTGATGGGTTACCTTGGGATATAGGAAACGCTTATTTGCTAGGACAGCTTGAAAAGCCTAGTCTCTCGAATATGAAAACGCTCACCGCTCGAGCGACTCATTTGAAATACTACCTGCAATATCTCGAAGACACTGGGCAACACTTTCTTGATTTGCCCAAGAAATACTATGAGCGTGCGCCGCAAAAATTCAGCGTATTTATGAAACAGGCTCTAAATGATCATGAATTCAGCGCTGAACATATCAATAATATTCTTTCCACCGTTGCTCATTTTTACACAAACATTCGTTATGAGTCGCTTGTGGCAGAGGTTAGTCTGGAGAATGAGCCATTCACTCCCATCAGAAAGACAGTTTTGACGACCAATCGTGTGGGTTTGGTTCGCAGTATTCAGACTGTAACGAATGACCTCCGAATTAAGAGTAGCAGACGTCCGGTTCCTCAACTAGGGAAGCTCAGAGATGGTGGCAGTCTGCGCCCTTTAACGCCAGAAGAGCAGAAGGTTATTGGCGAAGGATTTAGAAAAAATTACGCATCTATAGAGCTTCAATTAATGATTCGAGTTGCTCTAGAAACAGGTGCTAGACAACAAACTGTATGTACATTGAGTATTGGATGCATTAAGCGTGCATTTGAAGAGCTAGATGCATCCCCTTCTATGGATAATGTTATTATAAATACGGGGCAACGATACAAAGCAGATACGAAGGGAGGGCGACTTAATAGGCTAATTTTTCGACGCAAACTTATTAATGATTTAATAACGTATATTTATTGTGAGCGTGCAGAAAAGAGGCAAAGTCGACAGAATAGTTTTTATTTTGAAACAGATGAAAATTATGTTTTTTTAACCCGTGATGGTAATCCATATTTAACAGCTCAGCGAGAAATTCAGGATCGCCAAGACCCGATGGCTGCATGGAATATTAATGTGCCGTTGATGGTTCCCAAGAACGGTCAGTCGCTTAGAAATGAGTTGAAAAGATTTATTGCACGTATCCAAAAAGATGAGCCAGGTTTTAACAGTTTCTCTTTTCATGACCTCAGAGCTACGATGGGCATGAACGTTGTACGGGCGTTGAGGGGAAAAGGTTACCCTGATTCTAAGATATTTGACCATGTCAGGCAGCGTTTAAATCATAGTGATATTAAAACTACAGAATTGTATTTGAATTTCGATGCAGAGCTATCTGAGTTTAATGACATCCAAGAGGAGTTTGGCTCGATAATTTATTCGGAGGGCAGTGATGAGTAAGCTATTCACCGCTCGACCTACAATCGAAGTGGACCCTCGAAATCCACCTGAGCTTTATGCGCCCCAGGCTGTTGTTGTGAAAGGGGTTAGAGCTGATGGTTTATTCTATAAGGTAGATATTGGCAGGATCTGTTATTTAGAACGAGATGAAGACTCCGGGTATTCGTCCGGGGGTAAACACCACTCGTTTGGATTGGTTAGTACTGATTCTCTATCATCAGAGAGAGTATCTTGGCTAAGGAATTATTTGGATTGTGCTTTTCGCAAGGGGTGGCGTGATGAAACCTTGCGTGGAAGGTTGCATTATATTCGATATTTTTTTCAGTTTTGCGATTTTAATGAGGGAGCGAAGCCAACTACGCTATCTGATTTGGTGAATGAATATAAACGTTATCATATGACTCTTGACCAACGAGCGCGTATGGGTGGAGCGTCAGCATTAGGGATAACAGCATTAAATGGGCGTTTAAATTCTGCTAGAAGCTTTATTCAGTGGGGAGGGCAGCTGTCGAGTAATGAAATCCTTAAATACATTCCTAAGCATCGGTATAGAAAATCCAAGATAGAACCAGAAGCTAGAACTATCAATCTTAAAGATGGGCAGGATTACTTGCGTGCATGTGCTGTCTACTTTAGTCAATTTTCTGATGCTATTCTAGGTAATAAATACCCTATTCGAGTGACGCCACCAAACACTACTGACAATGACCTTTATTGGCATTCGCCAAGAGGGAGTACTTTAAAAAGTTTACCTAATTGTTTTGATGTAAATGGCAATCCACTACCTAAGAAAGAAGTTGAGCATATAATCTCCAAGAATTTCAAAAGCAAAAGTATTGGTCAGGGAAAAAGGGGGTTCTATGAAAGGACTCTGGTTTTCAATAGAGATGAATGGAGAGGAGGAAAACTAACATTCCAAAAGGTTTATGCCTACAATTTGAGTGTTTTTTGTTTTTTTCAAGTTTTTCTAGGCTTTACAGCGGCGAATATTCAAACTGCTCTTGATCTAAAAATATCAGATATCGATTTAAGTGTGATTGGTTCTGGCTCATTCGCAAGAAAGCATAAGTTTCGTGCAGGCAGGTCCGTAGAATTTTCTTCTTCAAGTAAACTGAAGAAAGAATTTCTAAGATACCTAAAGCTAAGAGAATGGGTTGAAAGTTTAGAGCTTTTTAGTAATGTCGATGATTACCTGTTTGTGAAAATCGGCGAGGACCAGTCTTTAAAACGTTTGGAAAGAGGTAGTGGTACTTGGCTTATAAGGCAGTCACCGCTGTTTAGAAATATATCAATGGTTTCGTCAAGAGATGTAAGGCAGCTATCCGGTGAGTATTTTATTAGAAAATCAAAAGGTAAAGTTTCCTTAGTGGCGAAAAAGTTAAATAATTCGATTGCTACAATTGCAAAGTCTTACACATCTGTTGATTTAGAATCTCAGGCTATTGAGATGAATGGATTTCATGAAGAGGTGAGCTATAAAGTTAGGATGTTTAATCGGGAAACAGCAGAACCTATTTCGGTAAAATTCGCGAATGATTGTAGAGCTGAAAGAATAGCTACTGGATCTTGCTCTAACTTGAGTGGACACACACCGTTAAGGCGAGAAGGTTTTAATGCTGAAGCTCCAGAGCCTGCTTGTGGAACGTTTGAAAGCTGCCTTTTTTGTGAATATTTTGCGATTCATCTGGATTTTGAAGATATCCATAAAATTTTAAGCCTTCGGGAGGCGTTGCGTATAACCTCATTGATTAGAAATGATCCGGAGCATTTTGAAGCCGTTGTACAACCAGCGCTTTTCAGAATTGAAGAGATTGTAGCATTTGTTTCAGAAAAGAACAGATTCTCGAAAGAAGTGCTTTGCAAAGCGGAGGAGGAGGTTGAAATGGGCAAGTATAATGTGCACTGGGACAGGCAGATAAAAGCCCTATCAGCCCGATACAATGAGTTGTTGATAGAGAGTTAATTATGAAACATTTAATGTCGCGAGACTCCACTGCTAGGGAGGTAGTTCCGCCTAAGGAAGTGCTAAGTCCAACACTCGATGACGAAATGGTAGTTACCATTTCCAAGGAGGGAAGTCCTCTTTCGAGGTTTAAAGATGATATTTGGGATTACAGTGCAACAAGCACGTCAATGAAAACAATAAATTTTAGGACGAAAGTTGAAAGTGTTCTCTCCGATAAGGGGGAGAATAAGTTCGAAAATGAAACCCTCTCCAATGCAGTTAAGTTCCTTAAAACTATTGCAGTTCATTGGGTTGGTGTCGTCGGCGGATGCTCAATGTCAAAGCTTAATGGCGATTTGGTGGCAATGGCAAATTTGATTAGTTATTGTGTTGTTAACGGTGTTCAGTTTAAAAAAATATTTTCCACACCCAATGCAATTGAATTTTTGATTAGACGTGGATCATCAGACAAGCAGATAGGGATCTTGCTTGCAAAAGTTCAACGTTTCACAGATACAGCGGTTGCACTCGGTAACAGTTGGTTTTGGAGAGAATTGACACCATCTGTGGAGTTTTTAAATAGGCTGAAAAGATTTAGACAGCAGTTCCCGGAGACAGGAGATACATTTCAGACGCTTCTTATACCATCGAAAATTTATCAAAACTTACTAAAGAGTACGATTGAGGATTTAGATCTATTTGTTGAAAAAAAAGATGCTATAAATTTTCTTTTTCAGATGCGCACTCTTGCTAGAGACAAGGCAGTTAGTCTGGATAGAAAGCTTGGAGCTAGCCCACTTACAAGTAATCAAGCCGCTCGAGTAAGAGTTCAGTGGAATAAATTGGCTCGAGATGATGGGAGGGTGGCCGCCGCTCTTAAAGAGCTTTGTGATGTGGGAATTTCAAAAAGTGAAAGCTGGGCAGGTATCACAGAGAATTTAGGTCGGTGGCAATTTCGGTGCGCAATTTTGATTGCTGCTTTTACTGGAATGCGGAAGGGGGAGTTATTGTCTATACCGCTAAATGGACTAAAAACTCTGAGTACCGATAGTGGGGATATTCCAGTTTTTTGGTCGTCGACAACAAAACTCGAGGATAGCGGGGTACCTCGTTTTACGAAATGGGTTACTAGTTCGGTAGTCGAATCTGCATTTGAAGTAGCCAGGATTATTACTAATGGTGCTCTATCTTGGTCTGATGACAGAGCCGTAGTAGATGCAAATGAACAAGATATACCTTTGTTCTTATCAGTTGAGTATGGGAAAAAAGGAAAACCTCATCCCCGGTTTCGTTATACAGCAACTTCATTTAATGGAGGTTGTGCATTTGGAGATATGTACAAAGACGAGCGTCAGATTACTAATGAAGATGTAGAGGAAATCAGTTGGTTTTTGTATGGTGAGAACGTACCAAACTGCATTCGCGTGGGTAAAACATGGCCTTTAACGTTCCACCAGTTTAGGCGATCAATGGCGGTTTATGCAGCTGCGAGTGGGCGGGTATCTTATCCAGTTTTAAAGGCTCAGCTTAAGCACATTAGCATGATCATGACTGCATATTATTCCAACTGCAGCTCGAGAGCTATTAACATACTGGGGAACGGGCTTGAAGTTAAAGGTTTACGTGCCGAGTGGGCTGAGGCGAAGGCACGTGCTGAAGCAGATGACCTCTTCCATTTATTAGAAAATGGTCTGCCATTGGCTGGTAGTGCAGGAAAAAAGCTAAGATCGCAACAAGCCAAGAGGGAATTACCTAGATTTTTAGAGAGCCGTAAGACAACAAAGCAGGCTGTCAAGAATGGAAAGATTCGTTATCGCCCTACCTTGGTAGGTGGATGTATGTCGGTGAAACCCTGTAATAAAGGTGCTGGCGTTTTGGCTTCTGCATGTGTTAGTTGTGAAGATGCGGTGTTCTTACCAGGATCGAAGATCGCCCTAGAGCAAACGAAGGAGTTTTACGAGATGCAGCTGGCAGGAGACATTCCCAAGCGTGCCCGACAAGAGTATGAGCTAAATGTTAGGAAAATTAATATTTTCTTGCAGAATTTGATTGAATCCACGGAGGTCTCGTGAGGTCTCGCAGCGAAGCAGAACAACAATATTGGGATGCCCTTGAACGATTAATAAGTGGAAAAACTGAGGTTGTTGATACAAGGTCGACTCGGTTTAAGTTCACTAAAGATGCTATTGGTCGTGAGGCTGGGCGAGGTAAAGGATATGTGCGTTATGAACGTTATCCATTGCTTTGTGATGCTATAGAAAAAGCTGAAGCTGCTCGTAAAAGAAGTGGTTTTGAAGCCCCTAGTGCTGCCGATAAAATTAAAAAGCAAAAAGAACTCAAGAACAAAGCTAGAGATGAATATAATCAGCTCAAGAAAGAGTATGATCTTTTAATGACCGAATATTTGAACGTCGTTCGGCGTAATTTTGAGCTTGAGACTGGTTTGATTGATGATGATAAATTTAAGCCTTTTCGAATGGTAAATAAGATATAGACGATAGTGCCGCTGAGCTTTCGGTTAGAACTTGAAGCTTTATTGATCGTGTTATAAGTAATTTGGTTGTTATTTTACAAGCGTGTTGTGATTAGGAGTTCATGGGTGGTTATTAGTGATGATGAGTGCTGCCAGTATTTGATTGACGCATTTGCAGATATTTTCCCCGACCTGAAAATAATAGGGGGTGCAGATGAGCCGTTTTATGTAGCCCCTAAAGAAAATGCATATGCAATAATTTATTATAGGAGCAACTACCCGAGAAGCTTGCTGCATGAGGTTTCGCATTATTGCTTAGCGGGTGATAGACGGCGAAGAATAGATGATTTCGGTTTTTGGTATTCTCCATGCGGAAGAGCTGCGGAAGAGCAGTCACGATTCGAGATCGTTGAGGCTAGGCCCCAAGGATTAGAGAAGGCCATGTGCGAAATTGTAGGTTTAAGATTCTCGCCAAGTTTGGATGACTTTTCAGGGAGTCCCCCGTCGGAAGACTTCCTGAAAAACGTAGATGTGGCATATCGAGAGATGATGACAAATCCGCCTCCTACCGCAAAAAAAGCTTTATTTGAACTAAAAAAATATGCAAATGCTAATGGTCCGCTAATGCTTGCCTGAAATTGATTCTCAACATTATATTATTCCGTTTCGTTGGGATGAAATCTTTCTCGGACACGGCATAGGGTCACCTCTTTGATGTTGTACCCTTGGTGGGGGCATTGGGTGTTTAGATGACGAGATCTGATCTTTCCCAGTATTGGTAGACACCGGCTTTAACGATCATTCGAGCCTCGAAGGCTTGAGGGCTGATCATCCTGGTGGTCGGCGCTGCCGGTTATAATCTAGTTCAATGCATTTGAATACCTGCCGTCGCATGGCCTCTTTCCCATGGATCGCATCGACCTTGAGGCTATGAAAAGGGCTCTCGGCACAGGCATTGTCATAGCAGTGGGCCTTGCGCTGGGGGCGTCGCGCTTGATCGGGTGTCGTCCTCATCCTGTCTTCCTGATGGCTGCACTATAGCTCGTGCAGCTCTGGAGAGGGGATTTCATCTCGCTTACAGTAGCTGACTGCAGGTTAGTGCCGTCACACTTCACGTCGGCTGTTTGGTTGCAATTATCCTAATTTTTCTCATATTCTCTAAATTCTCTAAGGCGAGGGAAACAATGGCTGAACAAATATTGACCATCAAGGAAGTCGCTGACTTCCTCAAGCTGACGGAGAAGACGGCCTATAGGTTGGCAGCTGAGGGAAAGTTGCCAGGGTTTAAAGTAGGAGGGAGTTGGCGCTTCAAGCAATCCGATATCGATAGCTGGATTGAAGGAAGTAAAGCCTGTCAAAAGAAATAGGGAAGCAGACTATGTTGTTGGATAACAAGAATAGCGGCTATGTGGGAACGGAGCTAAAGGCTCAGGCCTATGAAGGGTCGAAGTTGTCCGTGCTGTCTGCGTTATTCACGCTTTATGGTTTTTCCTCCCTCAAGAAAGAATTTCCAAAATTATCGGACGTTCGGTTATTGCTGACTGACTGGCCGCATTCGAGCCTGCAATCTCTTATAGGCTCGGAAAATGAATTACGGCTTACCAACAAGCTCGATCAGAAGCGTATTGCCCAGGAGTGCGTCAAGTGGCTATCCGGCAAGGTTGAAGTCAAAGCGTCTAATGGCCTGAATCAGAGCAACCAAAACCTATTTCATATACAGAATACCGATGAGCCGGATTTTGCGGTGCATGGTAGTGCCACGCTCAGTCCCGCTGGTCTAGGCGAAGTACAGTCCGACCGCTTTCAAATGAATACAGGTATTAGCGATCCTGGAACAAGCCAGCAGCTTATAGGCTGGTTCAATTCGATCTGGGATGACAAAACGGCGGTAAAAGACATCAAAGCCGATTTGATCCGGCAACTGGATTTCATCGCGGCAGATCAGCCAGCAGATTTCATATATTTTTTGACGCTCTACAACATCTTCAAGGATTTCCTGGAAGACATTGATGAAGAAAACATCATCAAAACCAAAACTGGATTCAAAGACACGACTGTCTGGAACAAGCTTTACAAGTTCCAGAAAGATGGTGTGCTGGGGGCCATCGACAAACTTGAAAAGCACAACGGCTGCATCATCGCCGATAGTGTCGGCCTTGGTAAGACTTTTGAAGCCCTTGCCGTTATCAAATACTACGAGCTTCGCAATGACCGTGTACTGGTGCTTTGTCCGAAGAAACTGCGTGATAACTGGACTATGTACACCATCAATGACAAGCGGAACCTGCTTGCCAGTGACCGGTTTAACTATGATGTACTGAATCACACTGATCTCAGCCGCATAAAAGGCTATTCAGGGGAAATCAATCTTGAAACCCTAAACTGGAGTAACTATGACCTTATCGTCATCGATGAGTCCCATAACTTCAGGAATAACCCGAATAAGGCCGAAGGGAAAACCCGCTATGAGCGGCTGCTTGACGACATCATTCGGTCAGGCGTCAAAACCAAAGTCCTGATGCTGTCGGCCACGCCGGTAAATAACCGGATGAATGATCTTAAGAATCAGATCGCGTTCATCACCGAAGGCCAGGACGACGCCTTTCAGGGTGTCGGGATCAAGAACATCGAAAGCACGTTGCGGCTTGCCCAGCGGCAGTTCAACTCGTGGCTCAATGAGCCTGTGGAAAACCGCACGACAGCCACCTTGCTGGACAGCATGAGCTTTGATTACTTCAAGCTACTGGATGTCGTCACGATTGCCCGCTCGCGTAAGCACATCGAGAAATACTACGGCACATCCGACATCGGGAAATTCCCGACGCGGCTGAAGCCGGTCAATATCTATGCGGATATCGACCTGTCCAATGAGTTCCCGCCACTGAAAGAGGTCAACAAGACCATCCGGCGGCTATCGCTGGCCGGTTACTCGCCCCTTAAGTTTGTTCGTAACGACAAGAAGGAAGAGTATGCGCGCCGTTACGATAAGGCTGTAGGCGCGGGTAAGGGCGTCTTCAAACAAATCGACCGTGAAGAAAGCCTGATCCACTTGATGCGGGTAAACCTGTTGAAGCGCATGGAAAGCTCGATCCATTCTTTCTCCCTGACCGTTGAAAAGCTTCTCGTCCAGGTCGATGCGCTGCTCGGCAAGCTCAATGAGCATGAGCAAGGTGATGTTGATGCCCTGAACATCGAAGATATTCAGGACATCGAAATGGACAGTCCTGAGTTCGAGCCATTCCTGATCGGCAATAAAACCAAAGTGCTGTTGCAGGACATGGATCTCATCCGCTTTAGGCAAGAGCTCGAAGCGGATCATCTATTGCTCGAAAGCATCCTTGAACACGCCAAGCAGGTGACGGCAGATAGGGATGCCAAATTAGAGCAACTCAAAACGACCATTGCCCGAAAGGTGGAGAATCCGCTAAATCTCGGCAACAAGAAAGTCATCATCTTTACCGCCTTTGCGGATACTGCACAGTACCTATACACCCATCTTTTCGGTTGGGCGTCGAAAGAGCTTGGTATCCACAGCGCATTGATAACGGGTACAGGAACAAACAAGGCGACACTCGGCGGGCTTGGGTCGGACCTGAACAACCTTCTGACGGCCTTCTCGCCGGTATCAAAGGAACGTGCCAAAGTTGACCCTGATGCGACTCAGGAAATCGACCTGCTGATCGCAACGGACTGTATCAGTGAAGGCCAGAACCTTCAGGATTGCGACAGCCTTATAAACTACGACATTCACTGGAACCCCGTCCGGATTATCCAGCGTTTTGGCCGTGTTGACCGGCTGGGATCAAAGAACACCCAAATCCAGCTTATCAACTTCTGGCCGAATATGGAGCTGGATGAGTATATCAACTTGGAGGCCAGGGTCTCAGGGCGCATGGTGCTGCTTGATATTTCCGCCACCGGTGAAGAGAACGTCATTGACGAAAATGCCAAAGAGATGAACGATCTTGAGTACCGCCGCAAACAATTGCAACAGCTCAAGGATACGGTAGTCGATCTGGAGGACATGACGGGCGGTGTCTCTATCACCGACTTGACGCTTAACGATTTCCGCATGGATTTGTCGGATTACCTTAAGACTGAAAAGCAGAACCTGGAAGAAGCCCCCCTTGGGATGTTTGCCGCGATAAAGCTAGATGAAGTGTTGAAAACGGATGGCCTTGAGCCCGGTGTCGTCTTCTGCCTGAAGAACATCAGGACAGGTCGCGAAGCCGTCCAGGTGGATGATAACTATCCGCTATCACCGTATTTCCTCGTCTATGTTACCGATGATGCAGACATCCGGCTTAATTTTACACAAAGTAAAAAAGTTCTGGATTTGATGAAGCGTCAGGCCTTTATGGCCCATGGTGTAGATAAAGTTGCAGCGCAAGAGCTCAACGCGGTCACAAAGAACGGTTCCGACATGGAGCATTATCAGCACCTGCTGGCCGTAGCCGTGGATAGCATTGCCGGTAAGAGCGAAGAAAAAGGCGTTCAAAGCCTGTTTGCTAAAGGCGGAACAGTGCTGACCGCCACCAGTAGTCAGGGAATAGAAGACTTTGCGGTCGTTTCCTATCTCGTCCTTCTCGATTAGTCAGGGTAAGAAATGGATATTTATAACCTCGAAGATTTTCTAGGCGGCTTGCAGGTTCCGGCGTCTTGCCAGCTAAATAAGCCGGTTTACAAAAAGATGTTCCTTGATATGGGGGTACTGGACGCAACCGATAAAGTCTGTCTGAAGGATGATGTTAGCAAAATTCGTTGGCTGTATACCTTCAAGCCCGGCACGATCAACATTCCGGCCTACAGGGATTCCGACCGTGAATATGAAGAGGTGGCGATTCTTCTGGTCGAGTTGACTAGCCGTACAAGAATGAAGCGTATAGCCGGTTTTATCCAGCGCTCAATTCCGTATCCTCTCGTGTTGATATTTTCCACCGGTTTCGAAGGGCAAGACTATCTTTCTATTAGTCTTACCGATAAGCGCATAAACCAGGCTGACAAGGAAAAATGGGTTATTGAAGATACCATTTGCACGGACTGTATAAACCTTAAAGAACAAACAGATGAAGAGACTGCTTTTCTAAAGAGTCTATCTATCAACAACCTTTCTTTTAAGAATTTTTGGGAATTCTACAAATCATTTACCGAGCGTGTTATAGCCATAAACTGTGCCGAACATAGTGGCTCGTTCATATTGGATGATGTTGGAAAAACGGGGTCGGTTGATCGACTTGGAAAGCTTAAAGAGCTGGAACGGCTTGAGTTTAAAAAAGCGGAACTCGCCAATAAGCTGAAGAAAGAAAAGCAGATGGGGCGTCAGGTAGAGCTGAACACAAAGATTAAACAGATTAAAGACCAGGTATCCGCCATCAAGGGCTGTCTTTAATTGAACCGAATTTATACGATTTTGAAAAGGTAGCATGATGAAACAAGTGAAGTTTGAGGATGGACGAAGCCTGGACGTGATTTCAGAGAATATCGAAAAGCTGAAGGAGCTTTTCCCAGATGCGTTCACTGAAGGAGGAGTGAATTTCGATACTCTTCGTCAGTTGCTTGGGGATGCTTCAGTGCTTGATGAAGGCGAAGAAAAGTACGGCCTGAATTGGCATGGCAAGAAGAAAGCCAGGCAGATCGCTCTGGCTCCCTCTACCGGAACATTGCTGCCTTGCCCGGAAGAAAGCGTGGACTGGGACACGACACAGAACTTGTTTATCGAGGGCGATAACCTTGAGGTGCTGAAGCTTCTCCAGAAGAGCTATGCCAACCAGGTCAAGATGATCTATATCGATCCTCCCTATAACACTGGGAAAGAGTTTATTTATCCGGATCGCTTCCAGGAAAACTTGGACACTTATCTCAAATATACTGGACAGATTGATGATGAAGGTATGAAGTTTTCATCAAGTACTGAAAGTCATGGAAGATACCATAGCAATTGGCTTTCTATGATGTATCCGAGATTGAAGCTTGCTAAGTCATTCTTAAAAAGCGACGGAGTTATTTTTATATCTATAGATGATCATGAATCTGCAAACTTGCAGACTATTTGTGATGAGATATTTGGATTAGAAAACTTCTTGGGTAAAATCTCTGTAGTAAGCAATTTGAAAGGTCGGAGCGACGACAGATACTTTGCTACAGCACATAACTATCTCTTGGCGTATCAGAAAGGTGGCTTTATTACTAAAGGCGTTCCATTGCCTACTGAATATTTGAACGATTATAACGAAGTTGATGATCAAGGAAGAAAGTACAGGTTACAGGGGTTGAGAAAAAGGGGCTCTGGTGCCAAGCGTGAGGACCGTCCCAACATGTACTATCCTTTTTACGTGAATCCAGGTTCAGGCTCCATTTCTCTTGAGAAGTCTGAAACATTTTCGGAAGAGGTACTTCCAAAACTTTCTGATGGTACAGATGGTCGATGGAGATGGGGAAAAGATACTTCTGCAGAACGAATTAATGAATTGACTGGTCGGACAGTAGGAAAGGAAAAACGCTGGGATGTTTTTCAGATTGACTACGCAGAGTCTGAAGATGGTGAAAAGAGAATTAAGCCTAAGTCCATCTGGATGGGGCCGGAGTTTTCTAATGAGGCCGGCACTTTGGAGGTTAAAAACCTAATCGGCAAAAGTATATTTGATACTCCTAAGCCGGTAGGGCTCATAAAGTATATCCTGGAACAAACTGTTGATGAGTCTGATATTGTCCTAGATTTCTTTGCCGGGTCTGCTACTACCGCACATGCAGTTTTGGAGTTTAATAAAGAAACGAAAAGTCGAGTTCGTTATATATGTGTCCAGCTTCCTGAAAAATGTGAAGAAAAAACGGATGCTTATAAGTCTGGTTTTAGAAGTATTGCTGAGATCGCGTTAAAGAGAATTGTTAACTGCTCTAATGAGATGTCTGTAGAAGATTCTTTATTCGATAAAGGCGTAAAAGTATTTCGTCTATCCAATTCTAATATCTTGCTTTGGAACCCCGACACATTTGATATCGAGTCATCGCTGCTCTCTCACGAAAAACACTTAATCGAAGGACGTAGTGAGCAGGATATCCTTTACGAGCTGCTTCTTAAACGTGGTGTAGACCTTGCTGTTCCAATTGAAAGCCGCGAAGTTGATGGAAAGAACGTCTACTCAATCGGTTATGGGGTGCTTTTTGCTTTTCTGGATGAGTCAATAAGCCGTGAACAAGTGGAAGATATAGCGCAAGGAATTCTGGACTGGCATAAGGAGTTATCGCCTAGCTCCAAGACTCACGTCTTCTTCCGTGACAGCGCGTTCCGTGATGACGTTTCAAAAACCAACATGGCTGCCATTCTTGAACAGAACGGCATCAGCCATGTGCGCAGCTTGTAAGGAGCGTTTTTATGAAGCTGCATTTTGAAGACGATCTGGATTACCAGCAATCCGCCGTTGAGTCGGTAGTAGGTCTGTTCAAAGGACAGGAAATCTCACGGTCCGAGTTTACGGTCACTTATCGGCCTGAGACTGGCCCGCAGGCTTCACTGGGCTTTGATGAAAGTTCCCTGGGTATCGGTAACCGCCTAAAGCTGATTGATAATGAGATTCTGGAGAACCTGAAGGCTATCCAGTTCGCTAACGGCCTTCGTCCGTCGGAGAGCCTGGCAAGTGGCGATTTTACCGTCGAGATGGAGACAGGGACCGGTAAGACCTATGTCTATCTCCGTACGATCTTCGAGCTCAACAAGAATTACGGTTTTTCCAAGTTCGTGATTGTTGTGCCGTCTGTCGCGATCAAGGAAGGTGTTTATAAAACACTCCAGATCACGCAGGAGCATTTTGAAGGGCTCTACCCGAAAGCCAAGGGGTACGAGTACTTCCAATACAACTCATCGAAGCTGGGACAGGTACGCAACTTCGCCACCAGTTCGAACATCCAGATCATGGTCACCACCGTCGGGGCCATTAACAAGAAAGAGGTCAACAACCTCTATAAGGAAAACGAGAACACCGGTGGTGAAAAGCCGATTGATCTGGTACGTGCAACCAATCCCATCATCATCGTCGATGAACCCCAGAGTGTTGACGGGGGCCTAACAGGCAAGGGTAAAGAAGCCCTTACCGCCATGAACCCGCTCTGCACGTTGCGCTATTCAGCAACTCACGTTGATAAGCACCACATGACGTATCGTCTTGATGCCGTGGATGCCTATGAGCGCGGCTTGGTGAAGCAGATCGAGGTTGCCTCTCTGGAAATCGACGGAGGGCATAACAAGCCCTATGTCCGCTTGGTCTCTACACACAACCGGAAGGGATCGATTACGGCCAAGATCGAGATCGATGTCCAGCGTGGCAAGAATATCCGCCGTGAATTCCTGACTGTTGAAGACGGTGACGATCTGGAGCAGATCGCTAACCGGACGATCTATGAAAATATGCAGATCGGCACGATTACGTGCGGCAAAGACAATGAGTCTATCGAGGTCAAAGGTGACGGATTTGATGAAGTATTAAGGCCGGGTGATGCAATTGGCGGCGTTGATCCGGATGCGGTTAAGCGCATGATGATCCGCCGGACAATAAAGGAGCACCTGGACAAGGAACTGACCTTTGCGGCCAACAAGCAGCCGATCAAGGTCCTGAGCCTGTTCTTTATCGATAGTGTCGAACATTACCGGCAGTACGATGCAGACGGCAATCCGGTTAAAGCTAAGTACGCCAAAATGTTCGAGGAAGAGTACCGGAAGCTGGCTAAGTCACCCGACTACCAGAGCCTCTTTGCCGAGATCGACCTTGATACGGATGCGGCAGAGGTACATGAAGGCTATTTCTCCATCGATAAGAAAGGCAAGTCTGTCGATACTGCCGAAAACAATCAGCCCAACAGAGACAACGCCGAGCGTGCCTATAACCTGATCATGAAAGACAAGGAAAAGCTCCTGTCCTTTGATACCAAGCTGAAGTTCATCTTCTCACATTCAGCCTTGAAGGAAGGCTGGGACAACCCCAACGTCTTCCAGATATGCACCTTACGTGAAATGGGGAGCGAGCGGGAAAGGCGGCAAACGCTGGGACGTGGTTTGCGTCTGTGCGTCAATCAGGAGGGCTTGCGCCTTCGCGGTAACGACATCAATACATTGACCGTCATTGCCACGGAAAACTATGAACAGTTTGCCGAAAACCTCCAGAAAGAGATCGAGGAGGACACCGGCATCCGCTTCGGTATTGTCGAACAGCACCAGTTCGCGACGATCAAGACAGTTGATGACAAAGGCCAGGTTTCCAACCTTGGTATCAAGCAATCCGAGAAGATATGGAAGTTCCTGAAAGACGAGGGCTTCGTCGATGCCAAGGGCAAGGTCCAGGACACCTTGAGAACCTCCATCAAAGACGGTTCGTTTGCGCTACCTGACGAGATCAAGCAGGAGCTTGCCGATCAGCACGGCGATGAGCAGGCCGAGGCCATTGCTGTCGATGTGCAGGCCGTGCTGCGTAAGCTTGCCGGTAAGCTGGACATCAAAAATGCCGATGACCGCCGCGTTATCCGAACCCGCGAGGCTGTCCTTCAAAGTGAAGAGTTCAAGGCGCTCTGGGAGCGGATCAAGTATAAGACCACCTATCGTGTCGAGTTCGACAACGACAAGCTGATAGCCGATTGTGCCGAGGCCATTCGCGATTGCCCGCCGATCACCAAAACGCGGGCGCAATTCCGGAAAGCCGATATCGCCATAGGGAAGGGTGGCGTTAGAGCCGACGAGACTTCGGCATCCGGTTACACCACTATCCACGAGGATGACATCGAGCTGCCTGACATCATTACCGACTTGCAGGACAAGACCCAGCTCACGCGTAAGAGCATTGTCAAAATCCTTCGTGACAGCATGCGGCTGGAGGATTTCAAACGGAACCCGCAGCAATTTATCGATTACTGTTCGGAGTCCATCAACCGGACCAAGCGCTTGGCTCTGGTGGACGGGATCAAGTACCGGAAGATCGGGGAAGAGCACTTCTACGCCCAAGAGCTATTCCAGCAGGAAGAGCTGAAAGGCTACCTGAAGAACACGCTGGAAACGCAGAAGTCTGTCTACACCCATGTTGTCTATGACTCTGCCGGTATCGAGAAGACATTTGCCGAGGACCTGGAGAAGAGCGAGAAGGTCAAGGTTTACGCCAAGCTGCCGTCGTGGTTCAAGGTGCCGACACCGCTCGGAACCTACAACCCAGACTGGGCCGTTGTTGTAGATGATGAGGGCCAGGAAAAACTATACTTCGTTGTCGAGACCAAGGGCAGCACATGGTGGGGTGACTTGCGTCACGCTGAAGGCGCAAAGATCAAATGCGGCGAGAAGCATTTCGAGGAGATCGCCTCGGACATTGAAGCACCGGCCAGGTATATCAAGGCTACTGATGTCGATGGCATGATGGGTTATACATCCTGACCGGGTGGCGGATTGCTTATGGAAAATAGATATGGCCGATAGTGATAATCAGAGTCCGCGAATTCACGAAGTAGCGCCCAGAGAGAACGTGGGTAGAGATACTATTGCTAGGTATCAGGCCCAGTTCAGGGGCGCTGCATTTGAGTGCCTATCGCTGCTTGAAGATGAAGAACTTGATCGTGTCTATTGCGACTATCAGGATGACTTTGTGTCGCGTCTTAACCTGAATGGCAACCACATCTATAACTTCTACCAGGTAAAGACCAAAAAGAAGCTTAACGATCAGTGGTCTGTTAATGATATTCTCGGGATGAGAAAATCAGCACGAAAGGCCGACCCGTCTAAAATTGCATCCAGCTATCTCGGAAAGCTCCTTGTCCACACGATTAAATTTAACAACTCTTGTGGGCGAGTGGTGTTTCTTACGAATATCCATTTCGATGATGATGTCGAGAATCTGCGAGAAGCAATCGATAACGGAAGTGAAAATAATCACTATAAGCTGCTGCTCGAAAATTTTAATGAGTCTCTGTGTCCTGATAGTCCTATCAATGATGAAATCGTCATCGAGCGTGTAAAGAAACTTCAGCTTAAGTCGAATACCCCTTATCTTAACCCTGAAGATAATACGTTTTTTGCCTTGGCGCGGGACACTATTTACAAGTATAGCGAGATTGATCTTCAGCATTCGGAGTGTGAGGGGATAATCAACAATCTCGTTTCTCTTGTTGAAAGAAAGTCGTTTGGGAAATTGATTGAGGACCTTGATGAATCCGAACTGGATGAAGCTGCTGGGATAGGGCTTCTGGAGATGTTGGATATACTCAGCATCTCGAAGGAAGCATATCGGCACCTGAAAGCCAGTGGCGACCTCCGTGCTATTAAGAACGCATCAATTATTCATAGAATAATGAGTAAAGCCGGTGCAAGCGAACGAATGATTGAATATGTATCGGATTGTAAGGTTCGTTGGGATATCTGGTTCAGGGACAAACGGCATACAATTCCTGAGTTCGATCTGAATTTTATATTGGATGAGATTGAGTCCAATGCATTCGGTTGGACTAATTCTAAAGAATCAATCAAAGAATTAAAGGGAAGAATTCGTGGTGTTTTTAGCAGCCTTGAAGGCGAGGGGTTGGCTACAACACTGAATGAAGATTTATTGCTCGGTGCAGTTTTCTCGACCTTGGTGAGAGGGAGCGCCTGATGAATTTTGATGAGTTTTTCACTGAAGCCGAACGGAGCAACATACACCTCTCTTTTGAAGATGTCGGTATCGCAGGACAACATCGTCTTAGCAATGAGGCTCTCTTTCATTTGCCTTTATTGGCAATGACGATTCTCTTGTTATCAAAGTCTCGGAGAAAACCAAAGTCCGAAGAGATAGGACAGCTGGTCGGAGAGTGTTTCGAGAGAACGTTTTCCGGGTTTAAAGGGTCATCCCAGCATTTGGGGTGGTCAGCGAATTTGAGAATGCGAACTGTCAAAGCTCTTACCTTCTTGGAGTTGGCTAACCTTGTGGAAGTGGATCGCGAAGATTCTAGGATCAAAATTAAAGAGCTGGGTAAGAAAATTATTTCCAAGGCGGTTGATTCTGACTCAGATTTGGGGTTTACGCTTAAGTTAATGGAAAGAAATTATCTTGATTTGCAAATAGAAAAACAAATCTCAATGGAACTGTGATGAGACTTTTAGATTTAAAGATAATGTCATCCGGTCAAAACGGCTGGGAATCGGAGCTTCTTGAGTTTGGCGATGATATTACCCAGCTATACGGTCCGAACGGGAGCGGAAAAACACCCGTTATTCATTCCATAGCTTATGCTCTAGGTTATCCGGTCAGGTATCGTGACGATATAATCGCGAAATGTGGCTCTGTTATATTGAGAGTGGAGCACGAGGATAAAATCCTGACTTTTGAGAGAGAGCTTTCGAAGAGTTTTTATCTCAAATGTAAGTCCACCGGTCAAGATAAAGCTCATGTGTTTTATAATGAGCGAGATGCCTCTGACTTTTTTCTCAGAGAACTTGGTATATCTACTGTTGCACTGACATCAAACCAGAACGAGCCTTCATATCCGTATGTGTCCTCGTTTTTACCTCTATTCTATATTGACCAGGACACAGGCTATACCAGCGCATATAAAGCACCATCGAGTTTTATAAAAGATCAGTATTCGGAGATGGTACGGCTTGCGCTGGGAGTTCCTGCTAAGCATTCTTTCGAAAACAAACGATTTCTGATAGAAAGGAAGAATGAGCTCGACGCTGTAAACGTTGAAGTCGTTAATAAAGAAAAATTCATTCAGCGATTGGAAGAACAAAGAGGGGCGGCTCAGTCGACCAGTACAGAAATCAATATAGAACTGAAAAGCTTAACCGCTCAACTTGATAATTTACGCGACAGCTATGACGCTACCAGTGATGCTGGATATATACTAAAGCGAATGGTGCGTGAGAAGCAGAACGAAAAACTGAAGCTGGATTCAAATATTCGCGATTTGGAAAGCAGAGTTTTCGGATTCAAGAAAATTCAGAGTGAAATTGAGATCGAAATCAATACACTTTCCCTGAACGAAGAATCCAGGCGTATGTTCACCTCATTTGAGGATGTCTGTTCTGCACAAGGGTGTGGACTTTTTCTCGGTAGTTCGGAGTCTTACGGTAAAAACCTTTTGTATCTACGGGACCAGATCAAGGACCTTGATAGAAATACAAGTTTCCAGGAAATTAGGCTCGAAGAATATAGAGAGGCTTTTAGGAAGCTTGAAGCAGAGGTAGAGTCGATTAGGGGAAGTCTTCAGAAACAAAAGAATGAACCTGAAACAACTTCGTTAATAGCTGCCATAAGCGCGATAACCCAGTCCATTATTGATTTTCAGGGTAGGAAGGATCTTATTGAGCGAATTGAATCAGAAAAGCGGGACTATGTTGGTTTGCTGAATATACGTAGCGCTCTTCAGAACGATATAGCTTCACTTCAGCCCGGAACCGGGTCTGGTGACTTGAGGGTTCTCGAGTTCAGGACCTCTTATCGGAAAAAGGTTGTTGAATGGCTGGATGTTCTTAGTACCAAAAATGTTTCAAGAGATATTACCATTGATGCTGATTTTGGCGTTTTGTTTGGAACGGAAAAACTTTCCCAGTTTAGTGGCAGTACTTTGTTGAGGGTTGTCCTGGCTCTAAGAGCAGCGTTTTTTGAGCTTTTCATTTCAAGCGAACGAAATTCGGTAGAGTTCCTTATTCTGGACACGCCTCGCCAGCATGATATTGAAACTAAGGATTTTGCCGCTTTCATCTCGAAATTGAAGAGTATATGTAAAGGGAAAAGAGCTCAGGTTATATTCTCTACAACGGAATACCATTATGAATCCGCTAAAAATGACAAGGAATGGCTGCCCACATTTGATGGTTTCGAGCAACCAATGTTTTTAGGGTAGCTAGATATAGGATATATATTCGATTTAGCCAAATACAGTCTTCGCCCGACTGCATGACTAGTTTGCTTCCTCAGACGCATAGTTTCGTAAGGTGCACACCTGTTGTGAGTTGGCCCAGATTCTCGTGATCGAGCTTCCTAGACTTTAGTGGGCGGGCTAGATACATGAAAATGTACAAAAGAAATTTTTTTTCGCCGTTTTGTACATTTTTGATGATATTTTCTGGTTTACAAGATTTTATTTTTAATGCTTATTAATCAAATGGTTATTGATGTACATATATGGTTATGAGGTTGCTAGAAATGAGCCACTGGTGTATTGCCGGTGCCAAGCGCCGTCAGCTGGAAGACTATGGCTACTGGTATTTGCCTGATGGGCGCAATGCCCAGGAGCAGAGTGCTTTTGAGCAAGCCGAAATAGCCCCTCAGGCGTTGGAATCACTGTTTGCCGACGCGTGTGGGCGTACCTTTCATGTCAGCGTGGACAATTTGGGGGGCAATGTTGAAGTGGATCGTGCCGCATTTGCCGAGAAGGTAAACGCCCGAAAACAGCGCTATCTACAGGAAGGCCTGCCCACGCGCGCCAACGCCCTTTACGTGACGTTGACGTCGTTTTATCAGCGCGAAGAGCCGCTAGCTGCTGCGATTGCCCAAGGCCGGTCGGTCTTAGATCACGCGCCTGTGGCTGTTAATGCTTAATCCGTATCGGTCAAGCGCTGGTGCAAGGAGAGCATGACTTCAAGCTCATGCTCTGGGCGCATGGGCTCCAGGCCCAACTCGCTGAAGGTCTCGCGTCGCTGGCGGTGCCATTCGCCCGGCTCAAGTGAGGGATAGAGGACCGGGGCAGGGGCTAGCTCGACAAATGGGTCCAGCCCGTAAGTATCAAACAGCCGTGCAAGTGCGGCTTCTTCATCGCCGTTATCGCTTGTGTAAAGCGTCGCCGAAAAGTGGTCGTTCTCGAGCTCGCGAATCACTTCAAGCGGGCTAACGCCTAGGCTCTCTAGTTCTTCAATGCTATAGGAACCCATGGCATTGGTGTCTTCCTTGATCCAGCTGTCGTCTGGTTGAATCAAGGTTTCTTTAACGCGCCCGTCGGGTAGTGACCAAGCAATGGCAAGGGGGAGACCATCGTCTTCGCCCGTTTCAATGGCAATAAATCCTGGGTAATCGGCCACGCTCGTACTCCTTTCAATATTCTGTGGGCAGGCGGAAAAAACGCTGTGCAGTTCTTGTCGTAGCGCTGCCTAGTTCAGCTTCGCTTATGCCGCGCCACTCGGCAATTTCTTTTACGATCCACGGTAGAAGCGCTGGCTCATGGCGGCGTCCCTTTAGCTTAGCGGGCAGGTTGCGGGGCAGCAGGTAAGGGCAGTCGGTTTCCACCATCAAGCGCTCCAGAGGAATATCATTAACCAGCGGGCGCAAATGATGGCCGCGACGCTCGTCGCAGATCCAGCCGGTCAGGCCAATATGCATATCCAGGTCAAGATAGCCGTGCAGCGTATCGCGGTCAGCGGTAAAGCAATGCACGACAGCGTCGCTGATATCATCACGCCAAGCGGTGAGTATCTCGCGCATTCGCACGCCTGCATCACGCTCGTGTAAAAAAAGCGGCAGGCCACTTTCCACGGCCAGGGCCAACTGCGCTTCAAACGCATGCTCCTGCTCAGCTGGCGTGGAAAAGTTGCGATTAAAATCCAGCCCGCACTCGCCCACGGCAACGACTTGGGGTAACGCATGTAGCGCCTTCATCTTGTGCGCCATTTCTGTATTCCAGCCGCTGGCATCATGGGGGTGAACGCCCGCCGTAGCGTAAAGGCCCGGGTATTGCTTCGCCAGCATCACTGCCTGCTCGGCATGCACCAGATCCGTACCGGTCACAATCAGCGTTTTGACCTGCGCCGCCTGAGCGCGCGCAATGACATCGGCAAGGTCACGATCAAAGCTCTCGTGCGTCAAATTAGCGCCGATATCCACCAGCGGGGAAGGAGAACGAAACTGAAGCGCTTCGGGCATAAAACTATCGACAGTCGATGAAGCCAAGCGTCACTCCTTTGTCGAGAAAGTAAAAACGTCGAAAAAGCCAAACGCCATTGTAACGCTAAGCGCAAGTATCGACTAATAGCGCTACTGACGTTAATGCATTTGACTCTATAAGGACCACGCGCGTAATGAGTGCATGCGTTACACTGTGCGCCTCACGACGAAGGAGGATACTGCGTGACCTTGTTACGACTTGAACAGCTGCAACTTGCCTACGGCACCCAAGTACTATTGAACCGCGCCGATCTTACGGTAGAAAAAGGCGAGCGGCTGGCGCTGGTCGGGCGCAACGGCACCGGTAAATCTACGCTTTTAAAGTTGGTCGCTGGTGATATTCAGGCGGACGACGGTTCGGTCTGGCGGGCGCCGGGCCTGAAAATAGGCGTACTGGCTCAGGAGCTGCCTGAGTCTTCGGGCATGACCATTTTCGATATGGTGGCCCAGGGGTTGCCGGAAGCAGGCGAGCTGCTCTCTGAGTACGACCATCTGATCA
Source organism: Halomonas sp. AOP7-B1-5 (assembly GCF_052353045.1). Taxonomy (NCBI): domain Bacteria; kingdom Pseudomonadati; phylum Pseudomonadota; class Gammaproteobacteria; order Oceanospirillales; family Halomonadaceae; genus Halomonas; species Halomonas sp. AOP7-B1-5. The sequence goes on from NZ_JBQTDC010000010.1 coordinate 27,714, forward strand.
ATGATCCCGACCCTGACATGGATCGCATGGCGACGCTGCAAACGCGCCTGGAAGCCATCGATGGCTGGTCGTTTCATCAACGTATCGACACGGTGCTTACCCGCCTGGGCCTGCCGCCCGCTGCTGAAATGAGTTCGCTCTCCGGTGGCTGGCGTCGGCGCGTGGCGCTGGCTCGTGCATTGGTTTCTGAGCCGGATCTGTTGCTGCTCGATGAGCCGACCAACCACCTGGATCTGGACACGATTGCCTGGCTTGAAGAGCAGCTCTTGGCGTTTAACGGCGCGGTGCTGCTGATTACCCACGACCGGGCATTTCTCTCCAAGCTGGCGACCAATATTCTGGAGCTGGATCGCGGTCAGTTGGGGCGCTACCCCGGTAAGTACGAAGAGTACCAGGCCCGTAAGCAGCATGAGCTTGAGGTGGAAGCGCGGGAGAACGCTGAATTTGATAAAAAGCTGGCGCAGGAAGAGGCCTGGATACGTCAAGGCGTCAAGGCGCGGCGTACCCGCAATGAGGGCCGCGTTCGCGCACTTGAAGCTATGCGCAACGAGCGCAGCCAGCGCCGCGAGCGTCAGGGCACGGCCAACTTGACGGTGGATCGCGGCGAGCGCACCGGCAAGCGGGTTGTTGAGCTTAAAGGCGTTACCCAGCGGTTTGGCGATGATGTGATCCTGAGCAACGTCAACCTTGAAGTAATGCGGGGCGATCGTATTGGCTTTCTGGGACGCAACGGGGCGGGCAAGACAACGCTGCTCAAAATTCTGCTTGGCGAACTTGAGCCAACCGAAGGTAGCGCACAGCTGGGTACCAACCTTAAAGTGGCCTATTTCGACCAGCTGCGTGCCGGGCTTGAACTGGAAAAAACCGTTTATGATAACGTGGCCCAGGGCAGTGACCGGGTAAGCGTTGGCGGTAAAGACCGCCATGTGATGAGCTACCTGCAGGACTTCCTATTTACCCCTGAGCGTGTGCGTCAGCCGGTCAAAGCGCTCTCGGGCGGTGAATCCAATCGCCTGCTGTTGGCCAAGCTGTTTACCCAGCCGGCCAATGTGTTAGTACTCGATGAGCCGACCAACGACCTGGATATGGAAACCCTGGAGCTGCTTGAAGAGCTGCTGCTTGATTTTGACGGCACGCTGCTGCTGGTGTCTCACGACCGAACCTTCATGGACAACGTCGTGACCAGCATGCTGGCCTTTGAAGGCGAAGGTAAGGTGCGGGAATACGTCGGCGGCTATACCGACTGGATTCGTCAGGGGGGAACGCTTCCCCCTGCACCCTGGGAGGGGGCGGCCCGTCAGAAAACGGAACCTACCTCATCGGCGCCAGCTAAAAAAGTTGAGGCGCCTGCGGCCGTACCGGCCAAGAAGACGGTTAAGCTGTCTTATAAGCTGCAGCGTGAGCTGGATGCGCTGCCCGCAGAGATTGAGTGTTTAGAAAGTGAGGTTGAAACCCTGGAACAGGAGATTGGTGATCCGGCTTTTTATCAACAGGATGCCAGTACGGTAACCGCAAGACTTCAAGCGCTTGAGGCTGTTCAGCAATCGCTGGAAACCGCAATGGAGCGCTGGATGGAACTTGAGGCAATGGTTGCGGGTGATTAAAAAAGAAGGCGCCGCAAGGCGCCTTCTTTTATGTTCCTGGTGAGACGTTTTTCGGCGTTAGCTCACGCCTTACTCGACGCTTTTTTCACCTTTGTTGCCAACCCGTACGGCAAGCACGTCGCATTGGGCGCCGTGTAACACTCCGGTCGAAGTAGACCCCAGCAGTAAGGCAAAGCCATGCCTGCCATGGGAACCTACCACGATTAAGTCGACATCATGGTCAGCGGCAAAACGGTGAATTTCAGTATCCGGCATGCCTACCACAACGTGCTGGTCGGCGGGTGCTATATGCGGGGTAGCAATTTCAGCCAGGCGCGTTTTGGCATGTTCATCCAACTGGTCTTGTATGCTGGTAAGATCCATCGGAATATCGCCACCATAGGCAAAACCGAGGGGCTCTAGGGTATGCATGATGGAAATTTTGGCGCCGTTATTGCGTTCAGCAATCACCACAGCACGTTCCAGAACTTTGTGAGAGTCCTTGGTTAAATCGACGGCAACCAGAATATGGTGGTAGCTCATGACACTTCTCCTCAGCAGTGAGTAACAAAGAAATCGCTTTGTTTAATAATTATTACTTTAGGTGGCGTACCTTGTCTTCACAACGACCTGCGTCATGGTTTTTTTAAGTAGCTAAGTTAGTGTGGCTTAAGTGAGGTTAAAGTAGCAATGGAATGGTTAATAATTATCTTTGTTTTGATCTTCGTCTCAGCGCCGGTCATGTGGCTAAAGCCTAGTCCGCGCCAAAAACGCCAAGGGGTATTGCGCAACTGTGCCGCTGAGTATGGCATTAGCGTTAAGCTTGAAAAACCACCGCTGCATCATTTTAAAGGCCTGATGCCAGCCTACCGGTGGTATTACCCGCAAGCAGCCCCAGGCCCTGATTTTTTACTGGTGCGTGACAGTAATGCAAGCAGTGCGCTGGAGCGTTACTGTGCCGGCTGGCGTTGGCGCATCGCACCGCTGCGACCCTTGCCGCAAGCGGCAGAGCAAATCTTGAAGGAGCTGCTTGAGCGTTTGCCTCAGGATGCACTGGTCGTGGAGTCTAGCTCAACCGGGTTGGCGCTATGGTGGTGGGAATCACAGACGGCGGAGCGTTTGAGGGTCTACGCAGCTGCATTCGATCAACTGCGTAGTGAGCTTGGAGGGTTAGCGGACGATCCGATCCAAAAAGGGTTTGATACACCCAATCGTGATGCCTCCCCCGTTCCTTGATTAAGCGGGTGTTGAGGAGGCCGTTGAAGAAGTCTGCGTCTCAGGCGGTGTTTCCTGGTCGCGGGCTTGGATGGCAAGCCCGTTAGACTCAATGACGGTCAGCCACTTATCCAACTGCTCAATATTTTCATCACTCAAGCCTGCTAGCATCTCAGTGCGTGCTTCTTTGGCAACGCTATCAATCTGCTCAAGAAGCGGCATGGCATCTGGGGTAAGGAAAATGCGCTTGCTGCGGCGGTCGCTGTCACAGGCGCGTCGCTCAACCAAGCCCTGTTCCTCAAGCTGGCCAAGCGTACGCACTAGCGAAGGCGCTTCTACGCCAATCACACGAGCCAGGTCACACTGTGGATGGCCTTCACCCAAACGCCAGATATGATATAGCGTGACCCAGCGCGTTTGGGTTAGCCCCAGCGGGGCCAGCCTGCGATCTAAAATCGAACGCCACAAATGCGGCAGGCGTGCAAGACGAAAACCAATCGATGAAGCCATGGGCAACTCGCTACTAAAAAGTGAGAGGATGAATTGTCATAAGCAATGGCTCTGATTGCAAGCATAGGTCAAATTAGTCATCCATTGATACCTCGGAATTATCCCGTCCGCCGGGCACAAACCGGCGTAGATTAAGCCCGCTTAAACCGCTAGGGCGAATAGTACTATCCGCTATGGAGGCTTTCTGCGGGTCTTCCGATACCGTAAAGCGGATAAGCCCTAAGCGCTGGCCGCTATCGGTCATGATATCCACTCGCCAGTCACCGGTGGGGTCTTCCGGGAAATTAAGCTTATGACTCCACGCTCGATAGCCTTGCTCGCGGCCACCATTAATATCCAGCGTGACGATATCCAAGGGTTCACCATTGTGCCGCCAGGCATGGTAGATCGTTTCGCTCAAGCCGCGCGGGGCGCGAATCGCGGTATAGACATACAGGCCGTTTTCACGAATAGCCTGTGGAGTAAGCGCGATCGAGCCCTGAGGCGTGCGCTGTTGAATATTGAGCGCAGGAGAAAGCGCGCTACCGGTCATCCAGAGGCTTGCGGGCGGCACCCAGATGCGACCTAGCCAGGCAGCATAAGCAAGCACTAACGTTAATCCTAAAAAAGCACACCAGCGCTTTAACGAGTGGCGTTTAAGTAAATGCCAAAAGCTGGGCAGCGCAACCAGCACCATCAGTGACATCGCCAGCAATAGGCTTTGGCCAGTGGTGAGGTGCAACATGATCGGTAGCGTCACCAGCACCACTAAAAAGACGCAAAGCGCATGAAAAACAAAATACAGGCTGCGCCACCGGCCAGCGACTTTGTAATACAGTGGGTCAATAATCGAGAGCAGCGCCATTACCACCACAAATAAAGCAAACAGGGTTTGTCCGCTGTTCCATACCGTGGTAATTAAAATAAACGGCAGCGTAAAAAACAGCGTTTCCTGGTGAATCATCTGGGCAATAAAGGTGGTGGCGCCCCTGGGCAAGGTAGGGTGCCCGCGCCGTGCTAACCAACGGCCAATCAAGCTTTCGGAAAGTAACAGCACCCAGGTAAACAGCAGGCCAAGCGCCAAGGCCGCGCCTAGCCACTGCTGGCGGTCAACCAGAAAAAAACTACCCAGCCCCGCGGCGAACGCCATCGGTGGCCAAAGCCAGCTCCAGGGTTTTAGCCGCTCGATCAAACGCTCAACAAATTGTTGAATAGCTTTGACACGCGAAGGTGTTAGCAGTGCGCCCATAAATGTATAACTCTAAAATAAAACGACTATGATCCTTGGGTTTTCGACAAAAGTCGACGCTCGGTATGCAATAGCCTGAAAGTGTCCTCAATAGCGAACGATAAACGCTTAAGAAGGGTCGCAATAAGGCGGGGATTAGCCAAAAGTCAGGGCTTGACGTTGGTCGATTACTCAACCAAGCTAATGCTATCAAACGACCGTATGAAATGTTCGGCGAACCTGCTGAGAACTTGCTGACAGGGCGCCAGTTCAACTTGTGGAGAGAGCACGGATGATCTATCAAGGCAACGCCATCACGGTGGAGCGTCGTGACACCCTGGGTGGCCATCATATCGCACGGCTCATTTTTGATTTAAAAGATGAGTCTGTAAACAAGCTTTCCAGCGCTGTTGTTACCGAACTGGGAGAGGCCGTTAGCGCTCTTCAGGCGGAAAACGACTTGCAGGGCCTGATGATTGGTAGCGGCAAAGACGCGTTCATCGTCGGGGCGGATATCACCGAGTTTCACAGCCTGTTTACCAAGGGTGAAGCGTACCTTGAGGAGATGAATCTCAAGGTACACGATATTTTTAATGCGATTGAAGATCTTCCTTTCCCAACCGTTGCTGCCATCAATGGCCTTGCCCTCGGCGGCGGTTGCGAAGTGTTGCTCACTACCGATTTTCGCGTAATGAGCGAAAAAGCCAAGATTGGCCTGCCCGAAACCAAACTGGGCATTCTCCCGGGGTGGGGCGGATGTGTGCGCTTACCGCGGTTGATCGGCGCTGACAATGCGGTTGAGTGGATTGCCGGTGGTACTGAGAATCGCGCCGATGCGGCTTTGAAAGTAGGCGCTGTGGACGCAGTGGTTAGCGCCGAACAGCTAGACGAGGCGGCGCTGGATATTCTCGACCGCGCCAATAACGGTGAGCTTGATTATCAGGCGCGCCGCGCAGAGAAAAAAGGCCCGCTTAAGCTCAACGCCATTGAGCAGATGATGGCGTTTGAAACCGCCAAAGGGTATGTCGCCGGCAAAGCCGGTCCACATTATCCCGCGCCGATCGAGGCTATCAAGGTTATTCAAAAAGGGGCTGGTGAAGAGCGCGAGCGCGCCCAGGCTATCGAAGCAAAAGCTTTTGCCAAGCTGGCCATGAGCAGCGTGGCATTTAATCTGGTCGGTCTGTTCATGAACGATCAGGTGGTGAAAAAGAAAGCCGGCAAGTATGAAAAACAGGCCCAGCCGGTTAAGCAAACGGCGGTACTGGGGGCGGGTATCATGGGTGGCGGTATCGCCTACCAAAGCGCTTCCAAAGGTACCCCCATCCTGATGAAAGACATCAAGGATGAGGCCATTGAGCTGGGCTTGAAAGAAGCTCGCAAGCTTTTTGGCAAACAAGTCGAGCGTAAAAAGCTCACCAATGAGCAAATGGCCGAAAAGCTGACCAACATCCGCCCCACGCTTTCCTACGGCGATTTCGGTAATGTCGATTTGGTCGTCGAAGCTGTGGTGGAAAATCCCAAGGTTAAAGACGCGGTGTTGACCGAAGTCGAAGGCATGGTGAGCGAAAATACTATCCTTGCATCCAATACCTCGACGATTTCGATCAACCGCTTGGCCCAGAACCTTAAGCGTCCGGAAAACTTCTGCGGCATGCACTTTTTCAACCCCGTGCACCGTATGCCGTTAGTCGAAGTTATTCGCGGTGAGAAAACCTCTGACGTTGCAGTTGCTGCTACGGTTGCCTACGCCCGCGCGATGGGTAAAACGCCGATTGTGGTTAACGACTGCCCAGGCTTCCTAGTTAACCGCGTGCTGTTCCCCTATTTTGGCGGTTTCAGCTTCCTGTTAGAGCAGGGCGCCGACTTTCAGCGTGTTGATAAAGTCATGGAAAAATTTGGCTGGCCAATGGGTCCTGCTTACCTGCTGGATGTGGTGGGTATGGACACGGCGGTTCACGCCAATGAAGTGATGGCAGAAGGCTTCCCGGACCGTATGGCGCGTGAAGGCAAAACTGCGATTCAGGTGATGTATGAAAACGAGCGCCTGGGCCAGAAAAATGCCAAGGGCTTCTACGCCTACGAAGAGGATAAAAAGGGCAAGCCCAAGAAAGTGACTGACGAACAGGCTTACGCGCTAATCAAAGAGGTCGTTAAAGAGCAGAAAGAGTTCTCCGACGAGGACATCATAGCGCGCATGATGGTACCGCTCTGCATGGAAACGGCGCGTTGTCTTGAAGACGGCATCGTTGATACGCCTGCCGAAGCGGATATGGCGTTGATTTACGGTATTGGGTTCCCTCCCTTCCGCGGTGGTGCGCTGCGTTACATTGATGCCATGGGCGTTGCTGAATTCGTCAAGCTGGCTGAAGGATTGGCTGAAGAACTCGGCCCGCTTTACGCGCCGACGGACAAGCTACGTCAGATGGCGCAAAACAACGAGCAGTTTTACGCCGCCCCCGGTCAGGCCTAAGTCACCGCGCACAGGAGAAATAAGATGAGTTTGAATCCCAGAGATATCGTGGTGGTCGACGGTGTACGTACCGCCATGGCAAAAGCCAAGTATGGCGCGTTTCGTAACGTTCGTGCGGAAAACCTGTCCGCTGCGGTCATGCAGGCATTGTTTACGCGTAACCCCAACCTGGATCCTTCGGAAGTGGATGATGTGATTTGGGGCTGCGTTAACCAGACCCTTGAGCAGGCCATGAATATCGCCCGTAATGCGGCGATCATGACCGGCATCCCACGCTCGGTACCGGCGCAGACGGTTAACCGCCTGTGCGGTTCTTCGATGACCGCGCTGCATATTGCGGCGGCGAATATCAAAGCGGGTATGGGTGATTTTTATATCATCGGCGGCGTTGAGCATATGGAGCACGTGCCCATGGCTCACGGTGTCGATGTGAACCCGGCGATCAGCAAATACGCTGCCAAAGCCTCCATGATGATGGGTCTGACCGCTGAGCTACTGGGTAAGATGCACGGCATTACCCGGGAGGATCAGGACAAGTTTGGCGTGCGTTCGCACCAGCGTGCTCAGGCGGCAATGGAAAAAGGCTACTTCGATAACGAAATTATTGGTGTTGAAGGCCACGATCAGCGCGGTTTTAAAGTGCTGTTCAAGAATGACGAAGTGATCCGCTCCGATGCAAGCCTTGAATCCATGGCCCAGCTTAAGCCGGTGTTTGATCCGCGTAGCGGTACCGTGTCGGCGGGTACGTCGTCAGCGCTTTCAGTGGGTGCTTCGGCCATGGCTATCATGAGCTACGAGCGCGCCCAGGCGTTGGGTCTGGAGCCTATCGCTAAAGTGCTCTCCACCGGTGTGGCAGGTTGTGATGCATCAATTATGGGCTATGGCCCGGTGCCGGCCTCTAAAAAGGCGTTGAAGGCCGCTGGCCTTTCGTCGGACGATATCCAGACTGTCGAGCTTAACGAAGCTTTTGCAGCGCAAAGTCTGCCGGTCTTAAAAGATCTGGGCTTCCTGGATGCTATGGATGAAAAGGTCAACCTGCATGGCGGCGCGATCGCACTGGGTCACCCGCTGGGCTGCTCAGGTTCACGTATCAGCACCACGCTATTGAACGTCATGCAGCAGCGCGATACCACGCTTGGCTTAGCGACCATGTGTATCGGCATGGGGCAGGGTGTGGCAACCGTATTTGAACGTTTGAAGTAAGCGAGCGCTTGAAGTAAATAAGCGGCTCGAATAGACAGACGGCGCCCCTGGGCGCCGTTTTTGCGAATAAGTCAATCAGGAATAAGGCACTCAGGAATAAGGCGCTCAGATAATACCTGCTTCCAGGCTGGCCGCCATTGCCAGTCCTAGCTCCTCGCATTGGTCAATGAATCCTGCTTGAAAGTCTCCCCGGCAAATAAACGGGTCTTGCACCAGTCTCCAGCGCAATCCTTTGGTAATGCTTTCAATGGCCCGCTGGGTGCCGGTGCCATCATGACCAGCCCGAACGTAAAACGCGAACGGCAAGCCCTCGGTTTTATCCAGGCACGGGTAGTAGCATCGATCAAACACATCTTTCATCAAACCCGCCATATAGCCTAGGTTTTCAGTTGTTCCTAGAATAATGGCGCTAGCGGCATTGATGTCGTCGGGCTGTGTTTCAAGCGGGGTAAGAGAGCGTACTTGTACGTTTTCTACGTCGGGATTGGTTGCGCCATTAATCACGGCCTCCAACATCTTCTGGGTATTCTCAGAGGGCGCGTGGGCAATGATCAGCAGTTTCTTGCTTTCAGCCATAGTGGTCTCTACGCAGCGGATAATATGACAGACCGTATCGCAAACGGTAGAGAACAGCCACTGCCGGAAAAGCCAGCCAGTTTGTAAGAAAGCGCGAGGCGGCAGTGGGCTTTTCGATATGCCGCCTCGGCTGGGTTATCGCTTAATCTTCACGAATAGCGCGGGCCAGCATGTCGGTCAGGGGTTTTGCAATGTAGCTGGAAAAGCTTCTTTCCCCCGTCCGCAGCATCACTTCAGCAGGCATACCGGCGAGTAGCTTCATGGACTCGGTCATATTTTCTTCACCCGCACTGGTCACACGCAAGCGGACCTTGTAATAACGTGCCCGGGTAGCTTCGTCCTCGAAGCTGTTGGCGCTTACGTGGATGACTTCGCCGTCGATGACATTGGATAAACGCTGGTTGAAAGCGCTGAAGCGAATTTCCGCCGGCTGACCTATGTAGAGGTGATCGACATCATGGTCAGCCACTTTGGCCTCAATAATGAAGCCGACATTAGTCGGCACAATATCCAGGAGCGGGTCGCCAGAGCGGATAACGCCTCCCAGCGTATGCACCATTAGGCCTACCACCGTGCCGGAAACCGGCGCCAGTACCTGGGTACGGTTTACCTTATCCAGAAGCGCACTCAGACGCTCTTCAGCATCGGCGACTTCGCTTTGAGTCTGACGCAGTGCCTCGCCGACTTGCTGCTGAAACTCCTGCCGGCGGACCTGCCTTTGCAGCGCGTTCTCGCTGATTTGAGAATGCAGGCGGGCGACTTCAGATGCATGTTGAGCGTTAAAACTCTGGTACTCCAGGCTCTCACGTTCCAATTCGCGCATTCTCTGGCTGCTGATCATGCCTCTTTGAAACAGTTGGCGATGGCTGGCGGCGTCACCTTCGAGCGAGCTGATGCGCCGCTGGTTGATGTTCTGAGTATTGGTCAAGCCTTCTATCTGCTCGTTCATCTGCACGATCTGCTCGTCTAGCGAGGCCAGGGTGCTAGATAAAGATTCGCGGCGGGAGTCAAATAAACGGCGCTGGACATCCATTACTTCTTGAACCCGCGGGTTGTCGGATGCGGTCAGCTCCTCAGGAAAGTTGAGCGTCTCAGCATCGCTTAGCTCAGCCAGAAGGCGCACTTCGGTCGCCCGGCTAATCAGATAGTTAGAACGGGTGACCTGCAGCTGAGAGCGCGCCTGGGTATCGTCAAGCACCATCAATACATCGCCTGCCTCTACGTGGTCGCCGTCCTCAACCAGGATGCGCTCGATGATGCCGCCTTCCAGATGCTGCACCGTCTTGGTAAAGCTCTCGACCGAGACAGAGCCTGGCGCAACCACCGAGACGGCCAGGTTGGCGAATACCGACCAACTGCCAAAACCGCCAACGGCAATAATGAGTATGGCGATACCCAGCCGTCGGTAGCGCCTATCTTCCAGAGGTAACTCATCGTTAGCCGCTTGCGGCATGCTGAAACCTGGGGGATTTTGTATATTCATGACTGGGTGTCCTCGCTGCTATTACGGCCGCGCGCACTGGGTTTCAGGGCGGCCACGCGCTGGGGCTGCACGGGGCGATTTCCATCGGCGGTCATCTTGGTGACGGGCGCCATTCGGGTAGGTGGTTTGAGCGAAGAGATCTGGCCTTCTCTAAGTACCAGTACCTTATCGACGTTATGTAGCAGGCGTGAGCGGTGGGTAATGATCAGTGCCGTGGTGCCCTCCTGGCGTAGGCGGATCAAACAGTTGGCAAGTGATTGTTCGCCCGCTTCGTCCAGGTTGGCATCCGGTTCATCCAGTACTATCAGCACTGGCTGGCCATAGAGCGCCCGTGCCAGGCCGATGCGCTGGCGCTGGCCTGCCGAAAGGGCGTTTCCGCCATGGGATAACCATGTGTCGTACCCGTTGGGTTGCTCCAGAATCATTTCGTGAACACCCGCCCGCTGTGCCGCGAGCACTACCGCCTGGGCATCTACTTCATCGAAGCGGGCAATATTCTCAGAGATGGTGCCGTCGAACAGCTCGATATCTTGGGGCAGATAACCGATGTGAGCGCCTAACGCTGCGCGGTTCCACTGGGTGATATCGGCGCCATCAAGGCGCACACACCCAAACTGGCTTGGCCAGATGCCAAGTACCACGCGGGCCAGCGTTGTCTTGCCTGATGCGCTGGGGCCAACGACGGCCAGATGCTCTCCTTTGGCAAGCACCAGATTGATATCGCGTAGCGTCGCTAGCTTCTGCCCGGGAGGCGCCGCGGTCACGCCCTCTAGCACGAGGCGCCCTTTGGGCTTGGGAAGCGGCATCCGCGGCTCTTCAGCTGGAATGGTATGAAGCAGCTCTTCAAGGCGGGCGCGTGCGGTGCGGGCACCGGAGTAGCCCTTCCAGCCATTGATCATCTGATCAATAGGCGCCAGCGCGCGTCCCATCAGGATAGACCCGGCAATCATCATGCCGGGGGTTAAGTCGCCGGCCAGTACCAGATAAGCGCCCAGGCCTAGAATCAACGACTGGAACATCAGCCTGAGCACTTTAGAAGTGTTAGTTATCAAACCGGCCCGGTCGCTGGCTTTTGATTGTAGAACCAGATACTCGCGGTGCCGCGCGCTCCAACGGCCCATGATGCCGGGCAGCATACCCATGGCGTGAAGCACTTCAGCGTTTCTAAGGTTGCTGTTAGCTAAATCCTGGGCGAGCACATGCTGGCTGTTGGCATCGTTTAACAGCGATTTGGTAATCATCTCGTTGATAACGGCCAATATCGCCAGAATAATTCCGGCTCCGAGGGCGAAGAGCCCGAACCATGGATGAAACATCGCCAGAACGGCGATATAGATAGGCACCCAGGGCGCGTCGAAAAAGGCAAACAGGCCGTTGCCGGAAAGAAATTGGCGCAGCGTTGTAAGATCATTTAGCGGCTGAGCCGAAGGCTTACCGGGCATCATCAGAGTGCGTTTGAACATCGCGGAATAAAGCCGCTGACTAATCAGTACATCAAGCCGGTTGCCAACCCGTACTAGGATTCGAGAGCGCATTAATTCCAATCCACCCATGACCACGAACAGGAACACCACGACCAGAGTCAGCATTAGCAGCGTTTCCTGGCTCCGCGTGGTAATAACCCGATCGTAGACCTGTAGCATATAGAGCGGTGGAACCAGCATCAGTAAGTTAATAAACAAACTGAACAGCCCAACGTAGATAAAGCTGCGCCTGCAGGTATTCAGCACCTTCTTAAGATCTGAGTCGTTATCAAATTTCGACATGGCCTAGCTCCAGGGCATTGTTGTAATTGCTCTTGCGGCCCCGTTTCACGACACGGCAACGTTAATCTTGCGAGTCTATGAGCAGGATTGGCATGAGACGCTAATCGCCTGTTGGCTAACTTTACTAAGAGATTTTTGTGTTTCAGGTTTTAAATAATTTTATTATTGAGTTATTAATCAGCGTATCAGGTTTGTTTTGAAACCAAGTGACCATTTTTTTAGTTTTATTTGTTTTGAATACTAATGGTTTGTTTTTTTATCGTGCAATATTTTTTACGAAGTAATAAAGCTATTTTGGTAATTAAAATCGCTTATTTTTTATCTGGTGCTTCATCTGTACGGAGTTAGGTTTAATTATTTATTTTTTTTAATGCATTGATTTTAAATTACTTAAAAAAATGACTCTGCTTATTTTTTAGTAACATTTTGGTAAATAAGTATGTCAAATACCCCAACTTGTCACTCTAGAAAGCCCGGTTAGACTCTCGAATAGCCAGTTCTCTCCTCAGCACGGTTAATGCTAAACGTGCGCTTTACACTCATAAGCCTGCTGAGAAAAGGAACGGTTAATGGGTGCTCATAAGTGCATATCGAGTGCGCTTATAAAAAATAATTAAAGCCAAGGGGTAGACCATGTATTCAATGTCTTTTTTTGCCGGCCAAGCGAACACTCTGCTGAGTTCCATTAATGAGGGAGATCGCTTTGGCAGGGATACCTTCCATGACAACCAGCTTCACGTAACGCCATATGCCTCTCCTTGGGAGCCGTCTATTCATTCACTCAGGATGATCTGGGAAGATGGTCGCAACGAGATCTCAACATTTGAGAGCGTTGAGCGCCCCTTTGTTTTTGATGATTTACCCACGCCTGCCTTGGGAATGTTAAAGCTTCGCCTGGAAGCGTTGGATGCGTCTGGTCAGGTGTTGCCAGGCTCGAATATGGACATTGAGCTTGATGTGGCGCCAGAGAGTGAGCCCATTGAGCAGGCTACCTACGAAACAATACTGTTACAGGCTGATGAAGCCCCGGTGGCCGCGTTGGCCGTAACGCCCGACACTTTCTCTCCACTGCGTATACAAGCCGAAGATGCCGATGCGAGTGATGGCGCCTGGGCGGCTACTTCGGGCCCTGGCATTAACGTGGTTAGCGACCCCGTTCTGCAGCCGAATGCCGTCAATGCCGATGGTCAAGCTTATGTAGACTATGGCGATGGTATCAACGGTGGTGAGACGCTGACGTTCACATTCAGCGTTGCCGAAGCGGGAGAGTACGAGCTAGGGCTGGGCTATGCGCTTAGCCAGAACGATGACGGCTCTGATCGAAACCGTCCCTTGCGCTTGGACGTTAACGGCGAGCTGGTGGATCGCATGTTCGACCTTCCCAGCACCACTCTAAATGCCACTCCAACCGATTTTAGCGAATTCGGTGAGCGCACCATCCGTGTGCAGCTTGAGGCCGGCGAGAACACCGTTACCTTTACGTCCAACGGTGCCAGCGGGCCCAACGTCGATTATCTGGAAGTGCGCGCGCCGCATCCTGACGTCTATGTGATTCAGGGGGAAGACCTGGTGCTTTCTCCAACGGTTGATAACGACAACAGTGCAACCAACCGGGTAGTGACCGTCGACAATATTGCCGATTTTACGAGCGGCAGCGAAACTTTCCGAGTGGGCGCCGAGGGCGCAAGCTATCTTGATTGGGCCTTAAATAACGCCAATGCTTACGGTGAGTTCACGCTGGATGTCGCCACCGCCGGTACCTATAGCGTCACGGTGACCTATGCAAGTAGCTCCGGTCGCCCGTTGGATCTTTCTCTGGTTGATGCTGGTTCGACTACGCCATTAGGTACTTTTAATTTCGCCACAACGGCGGAGCCCGGCTACTATCCGGATGATGTCAGTGATGTGCCGACGGCCAACCAACCGGCAGCACCCACTAGTGGGAATCCGACTCGCCAGACCGAATGGGAAGGCTGGTCCACCGAAACCATTGAGGTCACGCTGGATGCCGGTAGTAACACCCTGCGTCTGGGGGGCGGTGCCAACGGCCCTAATATCGATAAGTTTGAGATAGCGTTGTTGGAAGCTGCGCCGCCGGCACCTACCATCCTGCTCAGCATCGCTGACGCTGATCCAGTCGTCGAGAGTGGTGATGAAGGCGTTACTACGCTTAGCTTCGCCTTGAGTGCCACGGAGGTTTTCAATGGTAACGTGGAACTGGCCCTCGACATTGACGGCGTCGCCGAGACCCGCACTGTCACCTTTACCGACGGTGTGGCTACGCTAACGGTCGATGTGGCCAATGATGCTGAAGACAATGGCAGCGAAACCGTCGCGGTCACGCTCGTTGGCGCTACGGGTGACGGCTTCGCTATCGACAGCGCTGCCACAACGGCGACCGGCAGCGTCAGTGAAGATGATGAAGAAATTGTCGTTCCCGCCGACCCAATCCGCCTACAGGCGGAAGATTTCGACAGTGCAACCACCTTCACCGTTGAAAATATTGCCGCCGCGGATGGTGGCCAGGCGATTCGCATGCTCGGCAACCGCGAAGGCACGGCGAGCTATTCGCTGGATGGCAAGGTGCCCGCGGGTACCTATACCGTTATTGTCGGCTATATCGATGAAAACGATGGTGAAAGCACTGCCCAACTGAGCATCGGCAACGCAGAAGGTGAAAGCTTCAGCGGCAGCTGGGTATTCGATGACGACGCCGAGAGCGGCAACGGTACTCAGATCCAAAACTTCCGCACCGTCAGCTTTACCAATGTAGCCGTAGGCGATGGCGCCACCCTGTCACTCAGCGCTAATTCGGCCGCCCTTGAGTACGCGCGCATCGACTACTTCGAGTTTGTGCCCACCGGCAGCGTCGACCCTGAGCCTGAACCCGCCATTCTGATCAGCATCGCTGATGCGGATACGGTCGTCGAAGGGGGCGATACGGGCGTCACAACGCTGAACTTCGCCTTGAGCGCTTCGGATGATTTCAGCGGCGATGTAGAACTTTCCCTCGACATTGATGGCGCCGCCGAGACTCGTACGGTCACCTTTACTGACGGTGTGGCAACGCTCGCCGTCGATGTAGCCAACGATGACGAAGACAACGGCACCGAGACCGTCGCGGTCACGCTCACCGGTGCTACGAGTGATAGCTTCGCTATTGACAGCGCTGCCGCAACGGCGACGGGCAGTGTGAGTGAAGATGATGAAGAGCTTGTCGTTCCCGCCGACCCAATCCGCCTACAGGCGGAAGATTTCGACAGTGCGACGACCTTCACCGTTGAGAACATAGCGGCCGCTGATGGCGGTCAGGCCATTCGCATGCCCGGCAACAGCGAAGGCACCGCGAGCTATTTACTGGATGGCAAGGTGGCAGCAGGCACCTACACCATTATTGTTGGCTATATCGATGAAAACGACGGTGAAAGCACCGCCCAGCTGAGTATCGGCAGCGCCGAAGGCGAAAGCTTCAGCGGCAACTGGGTCTTTGATGATGATGCCGACAGCGGCAACGGCGTTCAGGTTCAAAACTTCCGCACCGTCACCTTTACCGATGTGACCGTAGGCGATGACGCCACCCTGACGCTCACCGCCAACTCGACGGCGTTGGAGTACGCGCGCATCGACTATATCGAGTTTGTGCCTATGGGCAGCGTCGATCCTGAACCTGAACCCACCATCCTGATCAGCATCGCTGATGCGGATACGGTCGTAGAAGGTGGCGATACGGGCGTCACGACGCTGAACTTCGCCTTGAGCGCCTCGGACTCTTTCAGTGGCGATGTAGAGCTTGCACTAGAAATTGATGGTGTCGCCGAGACCCGTACCGTGACCTTTACCGACGGCGTCGCTACGCTCGCGGTTGATGTAGCCAACGATGATGAGGACAACGGCACCGAGACGGTCGCCGTCACGCTTACGGGCGCCACGGATGACAGCTTCGCTATCGACAGTACCGCCGCCACGGCCAGTGGTAGCGTGAGTGAAGATGACGCGGAGGTTGCCGAATTTATCCCCTTCGCTGTTCAGGCCGAAGAGGGCGTGTTGACCATCCTGGATAATGGCTCAAACGCTACCGTTACCACCATTCGTGATCCGGATAATCTCGAAGACAATTCCGACCTGCCCAACGGCTTGCGACCCGGGTTCACGGGTGAAGGTTACCTTGATTTCGGCGATACCGCGGGTGATGCAATAACGTTTGCGATCACGGTTCCGGAAGCGGGTAGCTACGATCTTAATATTCGCTACGCCAGCAACACCGGTCGCCCGCTTGATCTTAGCGTTAACGGAAGTGATGTCGACGCGCTGCCGTTTGCCAGTACTGATCCCGATGGCACCGGCCCCGAGGAAGGATTCAACCACTGGCTTTTTGAAACCGTTACGATCACCCTTGAGGCTGGCAGTAACAGTGTTTCACTGGCTATTCCCGCAGGCGCGACCACCGGCCCCAATATCGACCGCATTGAAATCACCGAGGAGGGCAGCGGCCCGATCCCGGTCGATGACAGCGCAGATGAAGATGGCAACCTGAGCCTGACTGTTGCCGACGATACTCTGGAGCCCGGCCAGCTCGCCACGGCAATGTTTAATGTTGCCGGTGCCGATGACGACATCGTGGCCTATGAAGTCAGCTTTGATGGCGGCGCCACTCGCACTGCCGTAACGCCTGCAGCAAACGGCGATATCAGCGTGGATCTCAGCGGTCAGAGCGGTAACGTTACCGTGACGCTGATCGTGACAGATGCTGCGGGTAACGAAGCTGAAGCCAGCGATAGCGTCACCATCGACGATGGCAGCGTAGTGGTGGAGCCCTTTACCGTGCAAGGTGAAGACGCCGTCGTTACCGACGTTGGCGGCACGGCCCAAGGAGCCGTTACACGTACGGTGGACGCAAGCAATCCCGATGACTTCGGCAATTACCGGGAAGGTGCGGTAGGCGGTGCCTATATGGATTTCGGCACCGATGCGGGTGACCAAATCACATTTAACATTGATGCGCCCACCGCGGGCACCTACACCGCCACCATCCGCTATGCCAACGGGGGGACTGCGCCTCGGCCATTGGATCTGGCGGTTAATGGTGCAGGACAACCCCAAGTTGCCTTTACCAATGCCCTAGATGATGGCGTCAATGACCCTTGGGATGCGTGGCTTGAGCAGGAGATACAGGTAACGCTCGAAGAGGGCGCCAATACGTTAACGCTGACGATTCCCACGGCGGCCAATGGTGGCGTGGCTAACGGCCCTAATATCGATCAGATCGTATTCGACTTCAATGATGGCGAAACGCCTCCTGCACCGTTTACCTTCGAGATTCAGGGCGAAGCGCTAGCCATCGATGATCCGGATAACGTAGGCACCACATTGGATACCCAGGTGCGCAATGCCGCGAATCCTGAAACTAACGAGGCCGCCGGTGCCGATGGCCTCTGGGATGGCTTTACGGGAAGCGGCTATCTGGATATGGGCGGTGATATTGGCGACGCCGCCTCCTTCAATGTTGTCGCCGATGAGGCGGGCACCTATACGTTGACCGTGCGCTATGCCAATGCGGGCAGCAACGGTGCTGACCGGCCCATGGATATTCTGGTCGGAGGTGAGTCCCAGGGCAGCCTGGCCTTTGTATCAACCGGCGTGGGTACCACCGACTGGCAGAACTGGACGGATACCACGATCGAGGTTGAACTCGAGGCGGGCAGCAACACCATCCGGCTGGAGAATCTGACCGCAGCGGGCCCCAATATCGACCGCCTGAGCATTACCCGTGACGGTGTCGAGCCGCCGGACGTGGTAGAGCCGGGTGAGCGCTTCTCGGTCAAGATAAACTTCCAGCCAGAAGGAGTAGCGGTGCCTGAAGGGTATATCGCCGATAACGGTAAAGCCTTCGGCACTCAGTCGGTGACCATCGATGGCCAAACCTACCAGTACGGCTGGGTGACCGAAGCGTCGATTTACGATGGTGAACCCGGCACTACGCCGCTGGATATATCGAGCCTGACCAGCGTGGCGGTCAATGACCGTACCGATGATATCGCGGGTCTCGACCCACGCCAGGGCACCTATGCCCACTTTGACCAGCCCGGAAGCAACTATGTACGCGCCGGTTGGGAGATTGAGCTTGCCGACGGCTACTATGAGGTCACCATTTCGATTGGCGATACCTCAGGCCCTTACGACAGCCGCAATGTGCTGAACGCGGAGGGCGAGCTGTTCAACGACCCCTTCACGCCTTTCCGACCAGATGATTTCCCAGCCGACGGTAACCCGGCCGACGACACCGATGGTGTACGTTCTGACCTCGTGACTCGTATCGTGCAGGTCACTGATGGCCGTCTGACGCTGGACTCTATGGGCCTGGATAACGAGAACACTGAGATCCAGTACATTGAGATTCAGTCGCTGCCGGACCTGACCCCGGACGATGACCGCGCCGCCCCAGAGGATTACGCCTTCTTCACCGATGCGCGGGCTATTGCCGGTGTCGGGCAAAACGAGGTGGAGGTTGATCTTGATCCAGAGAATGGCGCTATTCCTACCGGCGTTGACCCGACTTCGGATATTTTCGTAGGTATCTCGGTGGTCGACGGGCGTGGCGGAGCCTTGCTTGAGAGCCTTAACGATGGCTCTGTAAAGCTGTTTGAAACGGTCACCGGCGAGGAGGTTTCCTTTAACGTCAATACGACGGGCGGTTTCGACTCACTGACGATTTCGCCCAGCGGCATACTCAAACCGTTTACCAGCTATACGTTAGTAATTGATGGCTTTCAGGACCGTGGCCCTAACGATGACGCTTTGGCGCCGACCCGTGAGTTCCAGAAATACACCAATACCTTCGTCACTGGTGAAACGCCCGAGGTGGTTGCCCGTGACGTGGCCTTCAACGATGTGGTTGAACTCAATGGCGCCGCAGACAACGCCTTTGGCTTCACGTCGCTTGAAATTACCTCTGACGGTTCGACCATGTACGTGGCCACCATTGGCGGTCAGATCCTGCGCTTTGACATCGATCCAAGCGACGGCTCGTTGGTCAACCGTCAGGCGCTTTCGCTGCCAAGCGATTACTTCTTCGAAGCGGGGGCTGAGAGCGGTAACGACCGACGGGGCATTATCGGCCTGACGGTCGATCCCACCGATTCGAACGTGCTGTGGATCACCGACAACTATCCCATCCCGCTCAATGGGCGCGATAACGGCGTGCCGGAGTTCAGCGGTCGCATTACCAAGATCACCCTGGATGGCGGCAGCGATTTTTCCGGTGTCGCCGAGCCCTACATTACGGGGCTTCCGCGCTCTAACGGCGACCACGTGACTAACAGCCTCGAGTTCCGCGCCAATCCGGATTATGACGCGGCTACCAACCCCGACGTGCCGACGCATCTGCTGTATCTGATTCAAGGCTCCAACTCGGCCATGGGTGAACCGGATAGCGCCTGGGGCAACCGCCCCGAGCGTCTGCTGAACGCCGCCGTGATGGAGATTGATCCGACCCGCGATGCGCCTCCTGGAGGCTTTGATGTCTCCACTGAACCTGTGCCTAATAACGGCCAGAACACGCGCTATGATGACCCGGATGGCCATCCCAAGGATGATCCGATTCCCATGGGCAACGGCGAATTCCTGGTATTTGATGAGCGTGGTGTCGCCACGGTGCAGGATGCTGACGGCACCGTGCTCCAGAGCTTTTATGACCCCTATGCCGAAGACGCGGTGCTGACGATCTTCGCCACCGGGGCGCGGAACGCCTATGACCTGGTGTGGCACTCCAACGGCTTCCTGTATGTGCCGACCAACGGCTCGGCGGCAGGCGGCAACGTACCGGACGACCCTTCAACGCCTGAAAACGAGCGTTACACCAACGTCGAAAAACAGGACGACTATCTGTTCAAGATCGTTGAGGGGGGCTATTACGGTCACCCCAATCCGCTGCGCGATGAGTACATCATGAATGGCGGCAACCCGACGGGCGGCAGCGACCCCAACCAGGTTGACCGCTATCCTGTCGGCACCAACCCTGAGGGCACCTACGATATCTCTGGCGTTTATTCACTTGGCGAAAACCGCTCACCCAACGGCGCGGTGGAGTACACCAGTGGCGTGTTCGGCGGCAACCTGCAAGGTAACGTGCTGTTCACCGAGTACTCGGGTGGCGACGACATTCGCTCAATCACGCTGGATGCTAACGGCAATGTGATCGGTGATGACGTGCTGCGCGATCCTAACGGCAACGTTATCACCTATGTAGATCCGCTGGATATTATCGAGAACCCGGTTACTGGACAGCTCTACGTGTTGACGCTGAACCGCGGTAATGGCCAGAGCCAAATCATTCGCTTAGACCCGGCGCCGGGTGGAGTGGTGGATCCGGTTGATCCCGAACCAGGTGATTTGGAATCGCTGCTGATCATTCAGGCAGAAGATAAGACGCCGGATGACGGCACCGCCGTGACGATTGCCACCGGTGCTGGCGCCGAGATCCAGATCCGCGATGCCAGTAACCCGGAAACTACCCAAGGCCTGCCCAACGGCCTGCGCCCGGGATCCTTCGGTGTGGATGGCAATACCAACGATAACGATGGTGTTTTGGGAGGCTATGCCGATTTTGGCTCTACTAACGTCGACTTCCTCACCTTCACCTTTGATCTGAGCGCCGCTCAGGCAGGCGATTCGGTACTCAGGCTGCGCTATGCCAACGGTGGCGATGCCAATCGTCCTCTTGAGGTGTTCGTCAACAATGTCAGTGTCGGCGTGTTCGACTTTAGCCCGCCGCCAGGCCTGACCGGTGACGCGGCCTGGGCCGAGTGGTTGACCGAAGACGTGGCGGCCACGTTGGTCAGCGGCCAGAATACGGTGCGCTTGCAAGCCACTGCCAATACCGGCCCCAATATCGATCAGCTGGAAATCCTGCAAGGCACGCCGGATACCACGCCGGACGTGATCCAATATGAAGCCGAAAGCGCGACGTTGGATGGCCCGGTGGTAGTGCTTTCGAGTAACGATGATCGCAATGCCTCCGGTGACGGCTTTGTCGACTTTGATGGAACGGGCGATCAGACGATTACCTGGACCATTGATGTCAGCGAGGCGGGTAGCTACGACATCGGCTTCCGCTATGCCTTGGATACGACAAAAGCTGATCGCCCGCTGGGCCTGACTATCAACGGTGTCGATCTGGGACAACTGAACTTTGAAGGTCAAAGCAACGCCGCCGAGGATAACTGGTTCTTCCAAAACACCCTGGTGACATTACAAGCGGGCAGCAATACCGTTACCCTGACTGCGCCGAACGGCGTGGGTCCCAACATCGACCTGCTGCAGGTGCCGAATGCGCCGACCGATAACTTCGTCCCGGCATATGCCGACGTTTCGGATGGGTCGCGTATCGAGCTTGAGAGCGGCGACAGTGCTCGCACCATTAACGAGCTAACCGCCGACTTCTACTTCACGGTCGATGCCGACGGTCTCTATCGCCTTGACTTGGCGGCGAATGCCGGGGGTGACGATGGCCAGGGGCTGTCGCTAACCCTTAACGGCCAGACGGTTAAAGTACTGGCCTATCCGGGCGTGGGAGAGGCTGGCGAAGAGGGTGTTTATGTCGAGCTCAAAGCGGGTGTGGAATACAACCTGCGTGCCGTTTCCACGGCCGATGGCGCCGATGATCTGGACTATTTGGATGTAATGCCAGTCTCTGGCAACGATAATGCCGATATCGCGGTGCAAAGCGGCGATGCTGCCTATTTCTCTGATCGGCTGCACTTCAGCTATCTGGAGAACGACAGCGCCTCGAACCCCAATCGCGACTTCAAGGAAAGCGCGACGGTCACGATCTCCAACACCGGCAGCGATGTGCTTGAGATACTTGACGCCGATATTGAAGGCCCGTTTGTGCTGGAAAACCCCAGCGTCTTTGAAGGCTTGACGCTCGCCGCCGGTGAATCGCTTGAGGTGACGGTCTTGTTCGACCGTGGCAGCTATACAGCACCTACCAACGACGCGGGAGATGGTGTGTTCGAAGGCCGCATTCGTTTGGTCACCAATGACGCTGATTCGCCGGTGGCTGAGATCCATATGGCCGGCTTCTGGCAGGCGCGTGACGAGGGCGGCTGGGAACCCAACGTCAATGAAGTCTGGGAAGTGTTTGGCTTTGGTAACCGTATCGATGGCCTGACCACGGTGGGCGGCGGAGAGAACTCCGTGCTCAACGATTTCGATCTCTATCGGCCCGTTAACGATGATGAAGTCATGTCGCGCTATTGGGCATTGGCAGATGGCGTCGGGGAAGCCAAGATTACTCAGTTAGCGGCCTACCACGGCGATGGTGGTGCAACCCTGGGCATCCATAATCCAGGAAATAAAAACCAGGACATCATCTTCAGCAACCATGCGGGAGATAATAACCAGTCCCTTCTACCGGTAAAAAGCAATGGGCAGTTCGCTACCGCGAGCTTCTCGCTTGACGATATTCCCGGCAGTTGGACCGGCCAGGGTGTGTTTGGGATTGAGGTTGCCAATCTTTCCACCGACCCGTCGCTTAATCCCCAAGGTGGTGGTACGCCGCCAGCCGATGCTGAAGGCATCGAACGGGGCTACACCGTGCGTATGTTCCGGGCGCTGGATGCTAACGGCAACGTGATTCCCAATACCTATCTGGGCATCATGGATTACACCGGCATCAACTACGATTACAACGACAACATGTTCCTCATTGAGGGCGTGACGCCGGTGATCGGTGGTGAACTCACGGTGATTAATAACGACGGCGTGCCGTCCAATGACCGCCTGGTGATGTCACGCATCGAGAACCCGGCCAACGCGGCGCAAATGGTGCATGATGAAGTAACCATCACGCTCAGAAACGATGGTATTGAGAACCTTGATATCGAAAGCATCGAGGTCAGCGATACGACATTGTTCGAACTTACCCAGGCGTTCTCTGCGGTGACGCTGGAGCCTGGTGAGGCCATTGATGTGACGGTGCGCTTTATTGCCAATGACCCCAACGATGCAAGCCTCTATGAAGCGAGCCTGATCATCAATTCAAGCGATGCCGACGAGGGCGAAAAGGTTATCCAACTGGCGGGCCTGGCTCAAAACCAGTCTGAAAGCGGTCAAGAGCCCCTGGTCCAGGAAATCATCAACGCCTTCGGCTACACCACCAATGTGGCTGAAGGACAGATGAACAAGGGTGGTTTGGTGGAAGCCAATGGTGACGAAATTCTGGCACCGTACTTCCAGCGTGCTGAGGGCAGCTCACCAATCAAGATCTCTCAGCTGGCGGCCTATCACACCCAAGGCGATGTGGCTCGGCTATTCATCCACGATGTGGATAGCCGCAACCGTGATGAAATTCTGGCCCACGACGAGGCGGATGGTCAGACGTTATTGCCGCGCACGCTTAACAACGGCAACCAGCTGACCATAACTACCCTGGATCGTGATGCGCCGTTTGGCTTCTTCGCTGAGATATCGGGCCGTCAGGGCTACATTTCCTGGTCGGATCCGGATGCTAACCTCTACGAGGACACTATTGATGCCATTGGTAACCCGGGCACCAATCTCAACTGGGACGCAAGCGACGGCCATCTGATCCGCGTGTATATCGCCAAGGACGCCGCGGGCAACGTCATTCCTGACACCTATATCGTGATCCAGGACTATGCCGGGGTGAACTACGACTACAACGACAATATCTTCCTGGTCGAAAACGTTACCCCCTACGACCCGACAGGAGCGGAGGATGCCGACGGCAACGGCCGGGTGGATCTGTACGACGACGATAACAACGACGGCGTGCCGAACTTCCTCGATAACCCTGAACCAACCGGCCAGACCGCCTTTAATGCTAGTGAGACCGCCTGGGTGGTGGGCAGTGATGGCTTGGCGCTGGAAGCGAAGCTGTATGACAACGGCGGCCAGGGCGTAGCGTATAACGACACCACGCCAGACCATCAGGGTGCTGCGTTCCGCTCCGACGAGGCGGTCGATATCTCAAACGGTACCGAGGCACTGGGTTACATCGCGGATGGTGAGTGGGTCGAGTACACCTTAAGCGTAGAAACAGCGGGCACCTATACGCTGAGCTTCTCAACCTCTGCGACGAGCAGTGGCAAGACGATTACCGCCGCGTTCGAGCAGGATGGCGAGTTCTACACCCCATCGCAGGTGCAGAGTCTTCCCAACACCGGTAGCTTCACCAGCTTCCAGACCGTGGGTCCGCTGACCTTCGATCTGGAGGAAGGGGAGCAGGTGCTGCGGCTGACCTTCAACGGTGGTCAGTTGGATCTGGCGTCGTTCAACCTCGACTTTGTAGCGCCTGTCGATGATGGCCAGAGTGCTTACAACGACACCCAAACCGCTTGGGAGGTAGGCGCTGATGGGCTGAGCCTGGAGGCACGTTTGTATGATAACGGCGGCCAGGGTGTGGCCTATAACGACTCGGATGCCGCCCACCAGGGTGGTTCCTTCCGCTCCGACGAGGCGGTGGATATCTCCACTCCATCGCAAGCGATCGGTTTCATAGAGAACGGCGAATGGGTCGAGTACACCATTAATGTGACAGAAGATGGTGTTTATGATCTCGGCTTTTTGACCGCCATGGCCTCGACCAATTCGACCGCCCGCTCCATTACCGCGAGCTTTGCCAAGGGCGATACGCCTTACGTAACGGCTTCACCGGTAGGGGTGTTACCAACCGGCAGTTGGACAACGTTCACCCAGACCAGCACCACGCAGGTAGCGCTTGAAGCCGGCGAGCAGGTGTTACGACTTACCTTTAACGGTGGGTCCATGGATCTGGCCTCGTTCAACCTGGCTCCCGTCGATCAGACCCCAGTCAATCAGGCGCCGGTGGTAGAGGAAGGCATCGACGATGTCACCCTGGTGGAGGGGGAAGCAATTAACTTCAGCCTGCCTGTGGATGCGTTTGTCGACGCCGATGGCGATAGCTTGACGTATACCGCCAGTGGCCTACCCAGCGGAATTTCTATGTCTCCGGACGGAGTTTTCTCCGGAACGGCTACCGCGGCGGGAAGCTTCGACATTATCGTTACGGCTTCTGACGGCCAGGCTAGCGTGCAAGCAGGCTTTACGCTAGCAGTAGAAGAAGCCCCCGTAGATGACGGTCAACAGGCCTTCACCGCCAATGGTGAGGCGTGGCTAGTGGGCGGTAACTTCAGCCTCAAGGCCGTAAACTATGATGAGGGAGGTCAGGGGGTTGCCTACAACGATGTCGATGACTTCCAGATCGGTACGGAAGTACGTCCCGGTGACGGTGTGGATATCGTGGGTAATGGCGATGCCATCGGTTGGGTGGATGAAGGCGAATGGGTGGAATACACGCTCAACATTCAGCAGGCCGGCGTTTATGACCTATCCTTCCTGTCAGCGCTTGGGGACGTTAACGGCTCTCAGCGCAGCATTACAGCCACCTTTACTCAAGGTGACGGTACGCCGTACTCATCGAGCGGCCCGGTGGTGGTATCGCCGACCGGCGGCTGGGGTAACTTCCAGCCCACCAATGCTTCTCAGGTAGCGCTTGAAGCTGGCGAGCAGGTATTGCGGCTCACCTTCAATGGTGGATCGATGGACTTGGCCTCGTTCACTCTGTCGCGCGATGGGCAGCAGGCGTTCAACGCTGAAGGAACGCCATGGCTAGTGGATGCCAATGATGGCTTGACGCTCGATGCGGTGAACTACGATGAGGGTGGTCAAGGCGTTGCCTACAACGACGCGGATGCCTTCCAGATCGGCACAGAAGTGCGCCCTGGCGACGGTGTGGATATCGTCGGGGAAGGAGAGGCTGTCGGCTGGGTGGATGAGGGCGAGTGGTTGGAGTACACCATTAACGTTGAGCAGGCGGGAAATCATACCCTGTCGTTCGTTACCTCAAGCCCCAACGACGGGCGCACGATCACCGCAGCGGTGGAGCAAAATGGCGGCTTCTATGAGCAGGCCAGCGGTGCGGTACCCAACTCTGGCGACTGGGGCGTGTATGTCGATGGGCCCTCGCTGACGCTGGATTTAGAGGAAGGCGTTCAGGTTCTGCGCATTACCTTCAACGGCGGCTCCATGGATCTGGCGTCTTTCCAGATCACTCGAGATGCGGGCGCGGAAGCAGCCAGCGCTTCGAACATGGGTATGATGATGGCCATGGCCTCTGAAGCGAATGATGCTGCTTATCTAGATGAGGAGGTAGCTGCTCTCAGCGACGATGTCAGCATTAGCGGAGTACAGGACGATGCGCAGAGCGCATTGATGTAACGTGCATAAGTAGGGCTTCTTTGGCACTCACAGTGGTGCTAATGAAATAGAAGGTGTTAATAAAGCCTGCGAGGCCGTTCATTTGGCATCGCAGGCTTTTTTGATTGTCGTTTGACGGTTAACCGCGGATGCTTGCCGAATTGCGCTGCAGTGGGGTTGCCTCTGGCGGGGTAAGTGCCACACTTAATCGGTAAAACGTTACCTAGAGCTGACTATGCCTAATCACGATGTCATCAATGTCTATTACGATGCGGTTTGCCCCAGCTGCCGCAAAGACAGACAGCGCTATGAGCGTTGGGCGGGCGAAGGGGCAAGCGATATTCGCTGGTGCGATGTGAGCGAATATCAGCAGGCGTTGCGAAATAAAGGGATAGCGCCGGAGGCGGCCTTAAGGTCGCTGCATATTGAGCAAACCGACGGGCGCATCGTTGAGGGGATTGATGCCTATCGGCTATTAATGGCGCGCGTTGCATTGTTGCGTCCAGTGGCCTGGGTTATTGGCTTGCCGCTTATTAAACCCGGGTTACGCAAGCTGTATGATGGCTGGGTAAAAAGACGTTTAAAACGCCAGGGCCGTTGGTCATGATGTTGGTCATGGATATGGCAGGTCTATTGTGAGGGAGTGCACAGGGAGCATGAAAATGCAGCAAAAAGTGTTGTATGTCTTACTGCTGGGAAGCGTATTGTTAGCCGGATGTGCGGGCAGCCAGCGTACATCCGCGCCCGAAAATCCGCGCACGGTTGACGTGCCGGTTTCCCAAACGCCGCCCCCGGCAGCGCCGAATACTTACGCCAATACGGCTTCGGCGACCGACTGGGTGCCGCCGCTCTTTGTAAGCCCTGAAGAAGAGGCGTCTTACTATGTAAGCCGGCTTTCCGACCGGCGGTTTGTTTCCACCTACGGTGATCGTGAGAATCCACGGGTGTGGTATATCGCGGCAGAACGATTAGGCGAAATTGGCTTGTCCGCCGTGCCTCTGCTGTTTTCACGTTTGGATACACACGATGAGTATGAGCAAATGCTGGTGCTGTATGCGCTACAGCTGGCAACGCAAGATCCGCTCTTGATGGTGAACACAGGTGGAAGCTACGTTCAACTGCCCACCGTGCTGAATCCTGCCGGTAACGCAGAAAATGTCGAGATAGCTCGGCAGTGGTGGCAACAAAACTCAGGTTTTCTGAACCGGCCTTGATAGCGGCACTCTTTCCAGCCACCCTGTACTAAGCGTCATTGGCTAACCCAAGGAGAGACAAATGGCATTTGCACGATCATCCATGCAAGTTACCAGTACGGCTTTTGAGCAGCATCAGGCGATTCCTGCACGTTATACCGGCGAAGGTGAGGATGTATCTCCACCGCTTGCCTGGCATAACGCCCCTGAAGGTACCAAAGGGTTTGCGGTGATCTGCCATGACCCCGATGCGCCGCTTGTTAAAGACGGCAGCTACGGGTTTATTCACTGGACTCTTTATAATCTGCCGGGCGATATTACGGGCCTTGAGGAAAATACCCCGATCGGTACGCCAGGCAGCAACGACTTCGACAAGCGCGGCTATGGCGGCCCGATGCCACCTGAAGGGCATGGCAAGCACCTTTACTATTTCTTGGTGCTGGCGCTGGATCATCAAACGGCGCTGCCGGAAGGGCTCAGCATGGCCGAGCTTTTAAAAGAAGTTGAGCCGCATCTATTAGGCATTGACCGCCTGGTGGGCACTTACCAGCGGGGCTGATAGCCTCTCAGACTGGAGCATTTTGTCCATTCGGTGTAGGCTCCATCGCTTTCTTATTGCCCGCGATGGAGCCGTCCATGAACGAACTGCCTAACTGTCCCTCCTGCGCCTCAACGTTTACATACGATGACGGCTTGCAGTACGTGTGCCCGGAATGTGGCCATGAATGGTCAAAAACGGCAAATACCGACGCGGCGGATGACGCTCCAAGCGTGCGTGATGCTAACGGTAACCTGCTTTTTGACGGTGACAGCGTAACGGTTATCAAGGACCTGAAGGTCAAGGGTAGCTCGTTGGTGGTTAAGGTAGGCACGAAGGTCAAGAGTATTCGTATCGTCGAGGGCGACCACGATATTGACTGTAAAGTTGATGGTATTGGTCCTATGAAGCTCAAATCGGAGTTTGTTAAAAAGGCCTGATTGCTTAATGCACTATAAAACCTACCCCTTTACGCGGTAGGTTTTTTTATATCGAGTAGCAAATAGAATTCTTAAATGATAATGATTGGCGTTTTTGATGGCATTTGCATCGAACGTGCCAAGAATAAGGCTAATTTGCCAATGATTGTGCGTTAGGGCTTCACATCAATTTTATACAGGACTAAAATGGTACCCAATTAATACGTACGCCAGCTTGATGACTGACTAATTAATAGGAGTCGACATGCTAAAGCTTTCTCGGCTGACTGATTACGCCGCTGTGGTTATGGCGCAGATTGCGCGTCACCCTCAGGCATCGCATGCGGCAGCTGATCTCGCCGAAGCCGTTCAGCTACCGCATCCAACGGTTAGTAAAACGCTTAAAATGTTGGTTCGGGCAGGGCTCTTAGCATCGCAGCGCGGCGCTCAGGGGGGGTATCGGCTCGCTAGGCCCGCGTCGCAAATTACCGCAGCCGACATTATTTCGGCCATTGAAGGGCCCGTAGCGATGACGGAGTGTAGCCAAGCCCAAGGCGAGTGTGACTTGGTTGCAACATGCGGTGTGGCCGATAACTGGCAGCGCGTGTCGCTAGCGATTCGTACCCTGCTTGAAAGCGTGACATTGGCCCATTTAGCGGCGTCCACGCCCCTTAAGCTGCCCGTGCAATTACCGATTCAAAGTATCAGCCTATCGGCGGTTTCTGCGTAACGACTAGGCAATTTATCCTTATTGACGGCGAGGAGACCTCGCCACCAACTGCCCGGAGGGTAACACCATGGCAACCGAAGAAATGGAACAGTTGGTTCGTCGCGAATACAAAGATGGCTTTGTAACCGATATCGAAAGCGACACTCTTCCTCCTGGCCTGGATGAAGGCACGATTGCTTTTATCTCCAAGAAAAAGGGCGAGCCAGAGTGGATGCTTGAGTGGCGTCTTGACGCTTATCGGCAGTGGCTGAACATGAAGGAACCCTCCTGGGCGCACCTGGATTACCCGCCGATCGATTATCAGGCTATTTCCTATTTCAGTGCTCCCAAGCGCCCGGAAGATGGCCCACAAAGTCTGGATGAGGTCGATCCCAAGCTGCTGGAAACTTACGAGAAACTGGGTATTCCGCTGCATGAGCGTGCAGCGCTTGCCGGTGTGGCCGTCGATGCCGTGTTTGACTCGGTATCGGTTACCACTACGTTCAAAAAAGAGCTGTCTGAAGCCGGCGTTATCTTCTGCTCCATTTCTGAGGCGATTCGCGACTACCCCGAGCTGATCAAGCAGTATCTGGGCACCGTGGTGCCGGTAGCGGATAACTACTTTGCCGCGCTTAATTCGGCGGTATTTACCGACGGCTCGTTCGTGTTTGTACCAGAAGGCGTTACCTGCCCGATGGAGCTATCCACTTACTTCCGTATCAACGCCGCCAATACTGGGCAGTTCGAGCGCACGCTGATTATCTGTGAAAACCGTGCTCAGGTGTCTTACCTGGAAGGCTGTACCGCGCCGATGCGCGATGAGAACCAGCTGCACGCGGCGGTTGTTGAGCTTGTTGCGCTAGATGATGCGTACATCAAGTACTCCACCGTACAGAACTGGTACCCCGGTGATGAGAACGGCAAGGGCGGTATCTATAACTTTGTGACCAAGCGTGGCGATTGCCGCGGTGCGCGTTCGCGCATTAGCTGGACGCAGGTTGAAACCGGCTCGGCCATTACCTGGAAATATCCTTCTTGCGTGCTGCGCGGTAAAGACAGCATCGGTGAATTCTACTCTGTCGCCGTCACCAACGGCCGCCAGCAGGCAGATACCGGCACCAAGATGATTCACATCGGTGAAGGCACGCGCTCTTATATCGTGGCTAAAGGTATCTCGGCAGGTAAAAGTGACCAATCCTACCGCGGGCTGGTGAAAATTGGCCCACGTGCCAAAGGCGCACGTAACTTCACCCAGTGCGATTCGCTACTGATTGGTGACAAGTGTGGCGCACATACTTTCCCTTATCAGGAAATTGGCAACAGCACGGCCACTATTGAACACGAGGCTACCACCTCCAAAATTGGTGAAGACCAGCTGTTCTACTGCCGTAGCCGGGGCATTTCCGAAGAAGACGCGGTCAGCATGATCGTGAATGGTTTTTGTAAGGATGTATTCCAGGAGCTGCCGATGGAGTTTGCGGTAGAAGCGGAAGCGCTCTTGAACGTGACGTTGGAAGGCGCGGTAGGCTAATCGTTTAGCCGGTTTGCCGTACAAATTACTTTGATACGCGTCGCGCCAGCGACTCGCCAGAATTAGAAGGTTTAAGATTATGCTGCAAGTTACTGACTTACACGTCACCGTTGAAGATAAAGAAATTCTCAAGGGCCTGACTTTGACCATCAATGCAGGCGAAGTGCACGCCATTATGGGTCCTAACGGCGCGGGTAAATCAACCCTGTCAGCGGTGATTGCCGGTAAAGATGGCTATGAAGTCACCCAGGGTAGCATCACCTTTGAAGGTAAAGACGTACTTGAAATGGAAATCGAAGAGCGCGCCCAGGCGGGCCTGCTGCTAGGTTTCCAGTACCCGGTCGAGATTCCGGGGGTTAAAAATATTTACCTACTGAAATCTGCGCTTAATGCCCAGCGTAAAGCCCGCGGTCTTGAGGACATGCCAGCACCTGAGTTTATGAAGCTTGTTAAAGAAAAACTCGGCTTTATGAAGATGGATGCCAGCTTCCTGCAGCGCGCGGTTAACGAAGGTTTCTCCGGCGGTGAGAAAAAGCGCAACGAAATTCTCCAGATGCTGGTGCTTCAGCCCAAGCTTGCCATGCTTGATGAAATCGACTCGGGCCTCGATATCGATGCCATGAAAGTCGTGGCGGATGGTGTTAACAGCCTGCGCGCCGAAGAGCGGGCGATTCTGCTGGTAACTCACTATCAGCGTCTGCTTGACTACATCGTTCCCGATAAAGTCCACGTCCTGGTGGATGGTCGAATCGTCAAAACCGGCGATGCCGAGCTTGCCAAGCAGCTTGAGGCCAATGGTTACGAAGGTATTGAGGAGTCCGCGGCATGAGCGATACGAAAACTTTTCTGGACACGCTGAAATCGCGTAGCCAGCAACGCGAGGCGGAGCCGACGTGGATTGCCGCGCGCCGTCAGGCGGGCGCTGCACGCTTTGAAGCGCTGGGCTTCCCCACGCGTCGTGATGAAGAGTGGAAATATACCGACGTTCGCGCTATTGCCCAAGGCAACTTTGCGCTAGCCGATAACGCTGATTTCTCACCAGCGCAGGCGGCGGCCGTCACATTGCCTATCTCGGCTTATCGTCTCACGTTTGTCGATGGTGTGTTTGCCCCGGCGCTTTCAGACCTTGATGCGCTGCCCCAAAGCGTTCACGTGTTGCCGCTTTCCAAGGCGCTGACTGAAAACCATGAAGCAGTGGGTGGGCCGCTTGGCCGTCTGACCGGCGTGGATTTCTCCTCGTTTGCCGCGCTGAATACCGCGTTTATGGAAGAGGGCGCTGTGGTACGTATCGCGCCCGGTACGGTGGTTGATAAACCCATCGTGCTGCAGTTTCTCTCCCGGGCTAACAGTGCGCCGGTGATGAGCCATCCGCGTATTCTGGTAGAGGCCGGTGGGCGCAGTGAAGCCACGTTGATTGAGCACTATTGCGGTGATCAGGAAGCCGCTAACTTCACCAACGTGGTAGGCGAGTTCATGCTTGATCGCGGTGCCATCCTGAACCACTACAAGTTGCAGGAAGCGCCGCTTAACGACCTGCACATTGCCAGCATGCACGTCGAGCAGGGCCGCGACACTCGCTATACCTCGTACAACCTGAACCTGGGCGGGGCGCTGGTACGTAACGACCTGATCAGCGACTTGAACGGCCAGGGTGCTGAAACCAATTTCTACGGACTGTTCTTTGGCCAAGGCCGCCAGCATGTGGATAACCATACCAAGGTCAATCACAACGCGCCCTTAACGTTCTCCAACGAGAACTACAAAGGCATTTTGGATGACCGCGCTCACGGTGTGTTTAACGGTAAGGTCTACGTCAAGCGTGACAGCCAGAAGATCGAAGGTTTCCAGAGCAACCAGAACCTGCTGCTGTCTGACCGCGCCCAGATTGATGCCAAGCCTGAGCTTGAGATCTACGCCGATGATGTGAAGTGCTCGCACGGCACCACGACCGGTCAGTTGGATGAAGAGGCGATTTATGCCCTGCGTACCCGCGGTATTGATGAAGCCACGGCACGTGGTCTTCTGACCCTGGCGTTTGCAGGCGAAGTGCTGGATAAAGTCGCGCTGGATGAAATTGCCGAGCGCGTCGAGCTGGCCGTTGCCGGTAAGCTGCCTGAGCGCTTCAACCTGGCAGGCCTGGTGGAAACCGCCGTCGCGCTTAACGACTAGTCTTAACAACTGGTCTTAACGGCTATCTTAACGGCTAAGCTCAACGCTTACATGAGGAGTGATGAATGTCGTCAACGGTTCTTGAGAAAGCGACAGCGAGTGGCCAGGCGCCCTATGATGTGCTGGCGGTTCGTGAAGACTTCCCGATTCTTGGTCGGGAAGTCCATGGCAAGCCGCTCGTCTATCTGGATAACGCCGCGACCAGCCAAACGCCGCAACAGGTCATTGACGTGTTTAGCGATTACTACTCGCGCTATAACGCCAATATCCATCGTGGGCTGCACACGCTGGCCGATGAAGCGACGGCGGCGTTTGAAGGCACGCGTGAGCGTGTAAAAGCGTTTCTCAATGCCGAAGATACTCGTCAGATTATCTTTACTCGTGGAACGACGGAAGCAATTAACCTGGTGGCTCAAACCTGGGGGCGCGTTAACCTCACCGCGGGTGATGAAGTGCTGGTCTCGTTGCTTGAGCATCACTCCAATATTGTGCCCTGGCAGCTGCTGGCCGCTGAGCGCGGTTTTACCATCAAGGTCATTCCGGTCGATGACACGGGTGCGCTGGATATGGCCGCTTATCGTGAGCTTTTAAGCGAGCGCACCAAGCTAGTCGCCGTTAACCATGTCTCTAATGCGCTGGGCACGATTAACCCGGTAAAAGAGATGGCGGCGCTTGCTCACCAGCACGGTGCGCTGATTTTCATCGATGGAGCGCAGGCTGCACCGCATCAAACAGTCGACGTGCAGGCGATTGATGCTGACTTTTACGCCTTTTCCGGCCATAAGGTTTATGGCCCCACCGGTATTGGCGTGCTGTATGGTAAAAAAACGCTGCTGGAGGCCATGCCGCCATGGCAGGGCGGTGGTGAGATGATTAAAACCGTCTCTTTCGACGCAGGCACCACCTTTGCAAGTATTCCGCATAAATTTGAGGCGGGTACGCCCGCCATTGCGGAAACTATCGCGCTGGGCCGAGCGCTTGAGTGGGTTGAGAGCGTGGGTATCACCGCCATTGGGCAGTGGGAGAGCGTGCTGCTTGAGCATGCTACTCAGGCAGTGCAGCGTATTGATGGGCTGCGTATTTTAGGAACCGCGCCGAATAAGGCGGGCGTGCTGTCGTTTGTAGTTGACGGCGCACACTCCCAAGATATCGGCCTATTAATTGATCAATTAGGCGTGGCCATTCGTACCGGGCACCACTGTGCACAGCCGCTGCTGCATCATTTTGGCGTGGATGCTACGTGCCGTGCCTCGTTTGCTGCGTATAATACCCTCGACGAAGTGGATGCATTTGTTGCAGCGCTTAATCGTGTTATTGGTATGGTGCGCTAAGGAATCCTATGGATATCGAGCAAATCGCTAGCCTTGATCGAGGCCAGAAACTGCCGCTCCAGCGTGACGTGGAGGCTATTGCGATTCCGTTTGGCAAAACGGAAACCTTGGCGGAAGACAGCGTCGTCAGCGTCATGCAGGCGAAAGGTAGCTCGGTCAGCGTTGGTTTTGAAGGGCGCCTTTATCTTATTGAAGGACGCAACCTGGACGCCTTGGGGCTTGAGGCGCTGCC
This sequence comes from Halomonas sp. AOP7-B1-5, assembly GCF_052353045.1. Lineage (NCBI taxonomy): Bacteria > Pseudomonadati > Pseudomonadota > Gammaproteobacteria > Oceanospirillales > Halomonadaceae > Halomonas > Halomonas sp. AOP7-B1-5. Next base: position 62,087 of record NZ_JBQTDC010000010.1, read on the forward strand.
GCGCCCAACCCTGGCTGAAAGTGCTAGTGAAGATGAGATCGAGCAGTTTGTATGGGAACAGCTGCGCACCTGTTTTGATCCGGAAATCCCCGTCAATATCGTGGATCTGGGGCTGGTATATGGCTGTCGTATTGAGCGCCTGATTACCGGCGAGCGGTTAGTAACCATTCGCATGACGCTAACGGCCCCCGGCTGTGGTATGGGGGACGTCATCGCGGCAGATGCACGTAATAAAATTTTAGGGGCGCCGCAAATAAATAAAGTGCACACCGAGATTGTTTTCAGCCCTCCCTGGAGCCGTGACATGATGAGCGACGAGGCTAAGCTTGAGCTCGGCATGTTTTAAACGCCTCTGGGTCGCTAGATGTACAGCATGTTGTTGAGGTGGGCAAAGCGTCTGCTGATGTCGCTAGGAGCATTGTTGCTGCTGGCGGCATTGTTGTTTGTGCTCGGTAATTTATATGTGCTCGGCACTACGGCACGCTATATCGATCGACAGATACCTGAGTGCCGTCCAGCGGATGTAGGCATCGTTTTCGGCACGTCTCACTGGACGCGTAGCGGGTTACGCAACCCTCACTTTCACGCGCGTATGCGCACCTCCGCCACGTTGATTGCCGAGCAGCGTGTATCGCATCTACTGCTATCCGGCGATAATCGTACCCAGGCCTATAACGAGCCGCGTGCCATGTGGCGTGATCTGCATCGGCGGGGGGTGCCTGCTGACCAGCTCACCATGGATTTTGCTGGCTTTAGCACCTATGACACGCTGGCGAGGGCCCGAGATGTTTTTCAGCTTGAACATGCGCTTTTGGTAACTCAAAGCTGGCATTTGCCGAGGGCAATATTTATTGGTCGGGCGTTGGGTATGGATGTAACCGGATGTGTGGCCGAAGAAAGGCCCACCGCGGACGAGTGGCGCTTAAGAGTGCGCGAGTGGGCGGCACGTGTAGCCACGCTTGGAGATATTTACGTGTGGGACAGGCAGCCCTACTTTTTAGGACCCGCCGAGCCCATCGAGCTGCGAAGCGTCGAGCCAGTCATTACGCCGACGCTTTATATATTTGAACCGGAATCAAGCGAATAGATGCTAGCGGTGTGCTTTACGTTTTTGCAGCCCGTAAAGCTCACGAATCAACTTCCGACACCCCTGCATACATTCATCGACGACTGGCTCGATCGGGTCGGGTAGGGGGTGAGTAAAGAGTGTGGATAACGCCTGCATCAGCACACGCTCTTGCTCTAACAGTTCATTGATTAATACTTGGCTATCGTTGCCAACGAAGCTTTTAAGACGGCTCCAGAGCCATAAAAAATCATCGCGTTCAACATCAGCATCGCGCGGCAGCATTTTTAAATGCGCACGTGCCAATTCCTGCAGTTTACGCATCTGCTTTAACCGCGCAGTATAGTGCGGTTTCAGTGCATCACGCAGCGAGGGACGCAAGCGTTCGATATTATCCTGGAAATAATCAATGCTATCGGCCAGCGCTTCCAGCACGCTGTCCATCGCCACTTGGCGATTGTCGAGAAACATGAGCGTCTACCTCCTTCGGTGACGCAGATTGTGGGGGTGGCAGCGTCTATTTGCCACCCCTAATGCGGATTATTTTTGGTTTTTCCTCTTAGCCTTTAGGCTTGGGGGGCGCTTTACGAACCGGAGAGGCATTTTTTTCGATATGTTCGATAATCATGCCCGCAATATCTTTGCCGGTGGCGTTTTCAATGCCCTGCAAACCGGGGGAGGAGTTTACCTCCATGATGACCGGCCCGTGGTTAGAGCGTAAAAGATCCACACCCGCCACACTTAGCCCCATGGCTTTCGCTGCGCGAATCGCGGTAGAGCGCTCTTCAGGCGTAATGCGGATAACGCTTGCGGTACCGCCACGGTGGAGGTTAGAGCGAAACTCACCCTCTGCCGCCTGGCGCTTCATTGAGGCAACCACTTTATCGCCAATCACGAAGCAGCGAATATCCGCACCGCGCGCTTCTTTAATGTATTCCTGCACCATGATATTGGTCTTCATCCCCATAAAGGCCTGAATAACCGACTCGGCCGCCTGATTGGTTTCAGCGAGTACGACGCCGATCCCCTGGGTGCCTTCCAGCAGCTTAATGACCAGCGGCGCGCCTTTGACCATGGTAATCAGATCGGGAATATCATCTGGTGAATGAGCAAAACCGGTGATCGGCAATCCTAGCCCTTTACGTGATAAAAGTTGCAGTGAGCGTAGTTTATCCCGCGAGCGAGTAATCGCTACCGAATCATTGATGACGTAGGTACCCATCATTTCAAATTGACGCAGTACCGCACAGCCGTAAAACGTAACTGACGCGCCAATCCGCGGAATGACTGCATCGAACGGCTCTATTTCCTGGCCTTTATAATGAATCGAAGGGTGATGCGAGGCGATGCTCATATAGCAGCGCAGTGTATCTACTACGCGCGCTGTATGGCCCCGAACTTCCGCGGCCTCAATAAGGCGGCGAGTAGAGTACAAGTTGCGATTACGTGATAGTAGAGCGATGTGCATTCAGGACTCCGGGCCAAATAAAAGACTAATCATTGTTAGGTTAGGGTTCGCCATGTAAAAATGCAGCGCCGGGGGCAACCAGCAGGCGACGCATGGCGCGGCGTCCAAGCAGCATAGGGTGACGCATATTGCTGCGATCTGTCAGAGTGAGCTCAACGAAAAAGTTCAGCTGGCCCATCTGCATTGGCGTGCGTATCACGTAGCGCCATTCGCTATGTCCGTTTGAGCTGGTAATCCGGCGCCGATCATGAAGATGCAGCTTGATACGGTGTTCAGGCGTTGTCGGCCCGCCACTATGGGTAATGAAGCTTACCCATAACTGGCCGTGCTCATCTTCATGGGTCTGAATATCTTCGGCGTGCAGTGCTGAAGTCCGGGCGCCCGTATCTGCTTTACAGCATAGATGAAGGCCCAGTTCAGGCAACGTTACCATCTCGCGGCGGCCAATGACCGCTTTAGCCTGATAGGGTAATTCCTTCACGGCTTACTCCTTGCAATGCATAGATAGTGCTATCCGTCTAACGGTTAGCTGCCTGTGTCATGGCTGCTAAACGACGCTGTATCGCTGAGCCTGCCGGAGCGTCTCGCAGTGCCATCATGACGGGCAGCCGCAAGCGCGGGATAAGCGCAATATCACGAACAACAGCGGCAAAGCTAGTCCGCTCATCTTCAGCCAAACGGTTGAGGAAAAGTGGTAAACGATATGCGTCTTCCAATAAAAGCCAGCCTCGCCCGGCAATAGCTGCGAGTACATCCGGCCCGCAGGCGTGTTTATCATCTAACAGGCTTGAGTACCAGTCGCCAACCGCCGGATGAGAGGTACTGCCTACCGCACGAATGCAGCTACATAAGGTTTCCATGTCGCCATTGTTCGCTGCCTGCTCACCTATCTCGCGCAGCGCCAGTATCATAGATACTGGCAGTGGCTGGTGTTCTAAACAGTAGCAGAGTGAGTGCACAACGCTAGTTGGCAGCGTCGCTAGACGAGAAGCAAGCGCCTCTGCCTGGGTGTCGTCCAGCCTGACCGTATAGTCGGCAATACCTTGAAGCCCTAATGCTTGCCAGTCGATATCCAGTTGACCGCTCAAATAGGCGTCAACCGGCTCAAAATGCTGGCTGGCGGGCAATCCTCGCTCAAGGGTGGCGTAGGCATTAAGCATTGCCTGAAAAGTCACATTTGGCGTGAAAGCGAGCGGATTATCCTTCATTAGATGATCTGCGTCTTTAACGTTTTGCCCCGCTTGAGCAACATTTTTTCCCAGCGTTTCGATCAGCCGGTTTAAAAAACCGTCGCGCTGGGCGGGGGAGAGTAATCCTTGCTCGTCTAGAGGCAATGCTAAAAACCAAATCGCAGGTTCCGGCATATCCCCAAGGCGAAAAACGGCCGCTATTCGCGCCTGGCCTTGCCATGGCTCGGGCCAAGCGGTATGACCCAGCTCAAAGCTTGCCAGCGTATCGCGCGTACAGGCGGAGACACGCCGGCCCATATGATAGAGCGAAACCTCGGCACCGCTGCGTGTAAAAAACTCATCAATGGTCTGAATTGGTTGCATGATGTCCTTCCGCATTTCAAGCTTGCACTCTACCTTGCCCACCGCACAGTGTCAGCCGAAACGGCGGTTAAATCGCTGCTTTCTTTTGGTTGGTGATCAAAAAACAAACAATTTCCTGTAAGCCTTCTGAGAGTAGCGGTTCCGGCACCTTTCCATAGTTTATCCACAGGCTCTTGCAGGTTTTCTGTGAATCGGTGGGTAACTGTTAATTACTGGGTATAAGTAGCAACTCACGTATAGAGTTGGGATAATAAAGGTGAACCGTTACTGATTAATTAAGGTGTTTATGAGCGTCCATCAACAGCTTCAAACCGCGCTTCTCGAGCTTGAAGCCGCCATGAAGGCCGCCAACTTATGGCGTGTCGAAACTCCCCAGGCAAGCGCTTTTGCAAGTCAGGAGCCCTTTTGTATCGATACCATGTCGCTACCCCAGTGGGTGCGCTTTGTGTTTGTCGCCCGGCTTAATGCGCTTATTGATGCCAATGCGCCGTTACCCGCCAAATGCGAAGTGGCCCCTGCGATTGCCGCCTATCTGATCCAGGAAAAAGTGCGCTCCAGTGACCAGTTTCTGGTGGTGCGGGCATTTGAGAAGGTCGATCAGCTAGTCACAGACAACTAGCGGTTAACCCATCGGGCCTGCGCACTGGCTGGCCCGGTAGGAAAAATTCATCCCGGTGTTGGTTCGCCAAGCGCTTTTCCTAGTGCTATCCGTTAAAAGCGATAGCTTAGCCCGCCCATCACGACAACCGGATCAATGTCCACAGAGCCCGCAGCCGTACCGTTAATAGTGGCATCAGTATTGATATCCAGATACCAGGCGGCCGCGTTAAGCGCCCAGTGGTCGTCGATCAGTAGGTCGACACCTACTTGGCCTGCTGCCCCCCAGGAGTTTTCCAAATTAAGTTCACCAATCGCCACGTACTCATCTGAAAAACGCGTGTAATTGATGCCTGCGCCAATATAGGGCTGCACACGGGATTGCGTGCCGCCGAGCGGGTAATACTGCAGTGTCAGGGTCGGGGGAAGATGCTTGGTTGATGCCAGATTATCCCCATTGAGAGCAATATCATGCTCAAACGGGAGGGCGGCGAGAAGCTCAACCCCTAGCTTGTCGTGGAAACGGTAACCAAGGGTAAAAGCGAAATCCGTTTTATCCTGTACATTGACCGCAAAGGCGCCATCGGCAAGTTCTCCGTTGTGGCTTTTGGGGGCCACTTTGGCGACCCCTGCACGGGTAAAAAAGTCGCCTGCACCGTAGGCAAATACTTGGCTGCTGGCGGCCAGGGTGGCCGTGGCCAGCCCCATGGTTAACAGTGCGGGGAAAGATAGATGGCGCATGATGTTGCTCCTTGCTGTTGACGTTACTCGATAAGTGTCTGTCACTTATGAATAAAGGATATCGTCATGGTGTGGCGGCATTATTGACCCAGGGCAATGAGCGCATGAAAAAGGCCACCCGGGGGTGGCCTTCAAAGATCACTTCAGACTCTTTCTATCGTTCGATATGCTGATATTCACCGGCATCGGCAGTCGCGCTGCTCACCACCAGAATGGCAATGAAGGAAGCAATGAAGCCAGGAATGATTTCGTAGATGCCAGGGCCACCCATGAATTCGCCATTCCAGCCCAGCGCGATCCAGACCATCACGGTGACAGCACCGACGATCATGCCTGCGATGGCGCCAGCGCCGTTAGTGCGTGACCACATCAGCGATAAGATAATCAGGGGGCCGAACGCTGCACCAAAGCCTGCCCAGGCGTTACTGACTAAGCCTAACACCTGAGAGTCGGGGTCGGAGGCAATAAAGGCTGCCACCAAACCTACCAGTACCACACTAATCCGGCCCACGGTAACGGTCTGCTTTTCTGATGCCTGCTTGTTCAGGAAGAGACGATAGAAGTCTTCGGTTAGCGATGACGACGCCACCAGCAGCTGGCTGGAAATGGTACTCATGACTGCCGCAAGCAAGGCCGCATACAGGAAGCCGGTAATCAGCGGATGGAACAGCAGCTCTGCCAGGATAATAAAGATCGTTTCCGGATCCTGAATATCCATACCGTTGCGGATAGCGTAAGCCCGACCAAAGATGCCGAGCGAAACCGCACCAATCAGGGAAATCGCCATCCAGCCCATACCAATATTACGTGCAGTAGGCACATCTTTCAGGTGGCGAATGGCCATGAAACGCACGATGATATGCGGCTGGCCAAAATAACCTAAGCCCCAGGTAACGGCAGAAAGCCAGCCGATGAAGGTCAGGCCCTCTGTCCACGACAGCAGCGTGGGATCGACGTCGTTAAGCGTTTGCGATGCTTGAGTGAAACCGCCGCCGCCTTCACCAAAGAGCACAACTGCCGGCATGATGATCAGTGCCAGCATCATGATGCAGCCTTGCACAAAGTCCGTCATGCTCACGGCCAAGAAACCGCCCACTACCGTATAAATAAGCACCACGCCGAGAGTGATGATAATGCCCAGAGCGTAGTCGCTCATGTCGCCAATGTTGATAATCCCCGCAAAGGCGCTTTCGAACAGCTTCCCGCCTGCCACTAGGCCAGACGCTGTGTAAACTGCGAAGAAAATAACGATAACGATGGCCGATACCGTTCTTAGCGACATTGCCCGGGTAGGAAACCGATTGGCCAGAAAGGCTGGAATAGTGATCGCATTACCATAGTGAACGGTTTGCTCACGCAGGCGTGGTGCGACCAATAACCAGTTGAAGAAGGCGCCCACGAATAGGCCAATACCGATCCAGGCCGAGCCCAAGCCAGACACGAACATCGCACCGGGCAACCCCAGCAGCAGCCAGCCGCTCATGTCTGATGCACCCGCTGACAGGGCCGCTACTTTGGGGCTCAAGGTTCGACCGCCCAGCACGTAGTCTTCAGAGGTCGAAGTGGATGTGCGCATGGCATATAGGCCAATGCCGATCATAAGCGCAAAGTAAGCAAAAAGGCTGATCCAAACGCCAATAGCCATGAAATTCTCCCGTTTATCAAGTCGGATAGCACCGACTGGTGAGTGCGCTTACCGAGCAATGCTTGGTAATCGCACGGACTTATTGTTGTTAACCCTGTCTCTTATTCACGTTACGACCTTCGAGCGTTCCTCGAAGGAGTCGTCAAAAAGAGGTTTCGAGCGTTTATGTGTAACGTTCCCTATGCCTAATGTCCCCCTCCTCAAGAGGGGGGACGTAAAGGCCGTTGCGCTATTATTTTCAACCATGAGAGATCCTTTTTGAGGAGTTCAGGTTCGTTATTATGATGAGCTATTTACTCATCGCCTAGCGCCAGTAAAGACGCGTTACCACCTAAAGCGGCGGTGTTATTGGTAACCGTTTTTTCAGTGATAAAGCGCTGCAGGTAATTCGGCCCGCCCGCTTTAGGGCCTGTGCCTGAAAGTCCTTGACCGCCAAAGGGTTGGACGCCCACCACGGCCCCAATGATATTACGATTAATGTATACATTGCCCGCACGAATTTTCTGCGCAATTTCAGCGGCAAAGGACTCATTGCGGCTATGCACCCCAAAAGTCAGGCCGTAGCCACGGCCATTGATGTCGCTGATTGCCCGGTCAAGCTCGCTGGCCTTGTAGCGCACAATGTGCAGCACAGGGCCAAACTGCTCGCGGGTTAACGAATTGATACTGTCGATGGTAAAGGCTACGGGCGCCACGAACGTACCGTTCTGAGTATGCTCGGCAGCCATCGGCGTTTCAGCGACTAAGCGGTTTTCGCCTTTAAGCTTTTGGATATGCTCAAGCAGGCCTTTGCGGGCTTCTTCGTCAATCACCGGGCCAACGTCGGTACCCAAATCGCGCGGATCACCGATGCGCAGCTCGTTCATAGCGCCTTTAAGGATTGTGATGACGCGGTCGGCAACATCGTCTTGCAGGTAAAGAACTCGCAACGCTGAGCAGCGCTGGCCAGCGCTTTGGAACGCAGACTGAATAACATCGACCACGACCTGTTCGGGCAGGGCGGTAGAGTCGACGATCATGGCATTCATGCCGCCGGTTTCAGCGATCAGCGTGGGCAGCGGTGCGTTTTCACGCGCAGCCAAGGCGCGGTTAATGATCTGCGCCGTGTCGGTGCCGCCGGTAAAGACTACGCCAGTGATACGCGGGTCGGAGGTCAGCACGCTGCCCACGGTCGGGCCATCGCCCGGCAGTAGCTGAACCACATCGCGCGGCAGGCCTGCTTCGTAAAGCAGCTCAATCACGCGGTGAGCGACAATCGATGTTTGCTCGGCAGGCTTGGCCAGTACGGTATTGCCCGCAACGGCAGCGGCAACAATCTGACCGCAGAAGATAGCCACCGGGAAATTCCAGGGGCTTATCGCAGCAAACACACCTTTACCGCCCATGATCAGCCGGTTGGATTCGCCGGTTGGTCCCGGCAGTTCAATGGGCTCGCCGAAAGACTCTTCTGCGCGCATGGCGTAGTAGCGGCAGAAATCAACGGCTTCTTTGATTTCGTCCACACCATCCGTTAAGAGCTTGCCGCCTTCGCGTGAGCAAAGGGTCATAAGCTCGGGCATGTTGTCTTCCATCAGGTCGGCTAAGCGACGCAGCACGGCCGCGCGCTCAGCAACCGGCGTGGCTTCCCAGCGCGGGAAGGCATTCCAGGCTGCATCCAGTGCCTCGGTTGCCTGCTCTTTTGTCGTCCACTGAATGCTGCCTACGCTTTGACGACGATCAAACGGGCAGGTCACGCTGTGGGTATTGGCGGCATCGTCTGCCACATCGAACGCCAATAGCGGCTTGGCCAGGTACTGCTTATCCATGAAGGCGGCCATCTTATCCATCAGCGGATAGAAGTGGCTGCGGATATTTAGGTTAACGCCCCGCGAGTTACGCCGCTTGGGTCCGTAAATATCCTTGGGTAACGGAATCCGCGTATTGGTCAATGATTTCTGCTGACGCAAGGTCTCAATCGGGTGCTGGCAAAGCCATTCCACCGGCACTTCTGGATCAACCAGCTGGTGGACGAACGACGAGTTAGCACCGTTTTCCAGCAGGCGGCGCACCAGATAGGGCAGCAGATCTTTATGCGCGCCTACTGGGGCGTAGATGCGACAGTACGTGCCTTTGGGCGCGCGCTCCAGGGCCGCATCGTAAAGCGCTTCACCCATGCCGTGCAGGCGTTGGAACTCAAACGGCCGACTGTCGTGGTTGGCAAATTCCAGAATGTTGGTGACCGTATGGGCGTTATGCGTGGCGAACTGCGGAAAAATGCGCCCGACGGTATCGTTTGAAAGCAGAAACTGGGCACACGCCAGGTAAGCAACATCGGTACATGCTTTACGGGTATAAACCGGGTAGCCATCGACACCCAGCTGCTGCGACTCTTTGATTTCGCTATCCCAGTAAGCGCCTTTCACTAGGCGCAGCGGAATTTCATCGCCTTGCTCATCCGCCAAGCGGTTAATGTAGTGAAGCACCGGCAGGGCGCGCTTGGAGTACGCCTGAATCACCAGGCCAAAGTGGCCCCAGCCTTTTACCGAATCGCTTGAGTAAACCGCGCGGAAAACTTCCAGCGAAAGCTCTAAACGGTCAACTTCTTCGGCATCGATAGTAACGGCAACATCCAGCTCGCGGGCTTTAGTTACCAGCTTGATAACGGTGTCGACAAGCTCTGCGAGTACCTGCTCACGGCGGCCGAATTCATAGCGCGGATGAAGTGCAGAAAGTTTGATCGAGACAGACGGGGCGGGCGTTTTCTCGCCCAGTGCTTTAGACGTTTTACCCACCTGCTCAATGGCGCGGGCATAATCATCAAAGTAACGCTTCGCGTCATCACGCGTACGCGCGGCTTCACCTAGCATGTCGTAAGAGTAGGTGTAGCCTTTATTGAAAAGCGGTTTGGAGCGTTTCAGGGCTTCGTTGATATCACGCCCCAATACGAATTGCTTACCCATGATTTTCATCGCTTCAACCATCGCGCGACGAATCACAGGCTCGCCCATACGATTAACCATACGGTTAATAAAGGTAGCTGGCTGGCCATCCCGCGGATGGTCGAGCTTTAGAACGCGGCCGGTCATTAAAAGACCCCACGTGGAAGCGTTGACCATCCACGACTCACTTTTGCCTGCGTAAGACTGCCAGTCGGCCGGACCAAGCTTGTCTTCAATCAGAGCGTCGGCGGTCGCCTTATCGGGGATGCGCAGCATGGCTTCGGCCAGACACATCAGCATCAACCCTTCATGCGTGTCCAGGCTGTACTGCTGTAAAAGCTCGTCAATGGTGTCGACGGCCGTGTCCATTTCACGCACATCGCGTATTAGCGCCGCCGTATTGGCCTCAATGCGAGCAAAGTCTTCGCGATCGGCATCCAGCAGTTTGATAAGCTCGCCAACGTAGGTTTCTTCGTCCACCAAATAGTGGTCGCTCACCTGGGCCATTAGCGTATCAAGATCAGTTTGCCAGGTGGCAGAATCACGCATTTTTTTAGCGTTGAGCATTGAGGCCCCCGAAAATCTAAATAAAGACAAATAGGTGGTAGGGCTTTTCGCCCAAGCAGCGGTCGAATGTAGAGTGCTATCAAGTTTGGTGTATGTCGTTTCCTCGGAAAAACATGTCAATTCCGTGGCAAGCGCTGTGGTTTTTAGACTTTAGTGGAATGATTTTTGTGCTGCCAGAGGATTTTTAGCCCTGGTTGGTGACGCTTTAGATAGTGGCTCTGATGTCGCTTGGCGCAGCATGCGAGGTGATACGCCGTAGCTATGTCTGAACGCATGAGAAAGCGCACTTTGATTGGCAAAGCCGGTTTGAATGGCAATATCGGTTAAGGGTAGCCGACTTTGCAAAATAAGCTGACGGGCGGCGTGCAGCCGCTGGCGCTTGACGTATTGCCAGGGAGAAAGCCCGGTTTGCCCCCGAAAACGTTCTGAAAAGTGCGCCTCACTCAGGCAGGCGAGCTTGGCTAAATCAGCCACACGTAACGCATCAGCAAGATGACGGTGGATAAAACGATCAATCTGGGTAAGGTCGATCCGCCGCTGACATACTGTTGGTGGGTTGCCAAGCCGGGCTTTTAGTGAGCCAAGTAGGGTGGCTGCCAAGCGGTCCTGCTGAAAAGATGCATAGGATGTGTCAAACCCTTGGGCGAGTTCGCTCTCCATAAATGCCAAATAATGGCGTAATGGGTTATCCAGGGCAAAAAAGCGCGGGGCATCAAATAGGGCGACCAGCTCGCGATGCTCGCCGGTAAGTGCTGGTGCATCTTCTGGAAGGTCCAGAATGAGCTGCCGATTGTGCCCCTGGCCTGAGTAGTAGTGCTCATGGTTCGCCGGCACAATGCAGCCTGAAAAAGCATTCACGCGGCCACCCAACCCCTCAATCTCAAATTCCGATGAGCCACACAGGGTTATCACGATTTGGTGAAAATCATGCGCATGATGATGTGTGGCGCTATCCAGTGGGATTCTGCGGATGGTACTCGGCATGGCTATTATCTCCTCGGCGCGTTTAGCCGCATCTACTTCTGATGCAACGCCGTATGGGCCGCCAGATGGTCGCGTAATGCTTGCAGCTCTGCTTGCCCTTCATGATTTAAAAGCGGTTTACCCTGAGCGATCAGCCAGCGTCGACCATGTAGCTCCATCAGGTGTGCAGCGCGTCGGCGAACCCCATCCAGATACTCATTATGGCGTATCGGGTAGCCGATAATCGCATTCCACTCGGTTTCGCTCACCTGGCTAACTAACGCCTTGTCAAAAAGGGCCAGCAAATCTTTTGGTTCGGTGCGATACCTGGGGGTCCCCGCCGTCATTAATACCAGTAAAACGGCACCCATCACCAACAGGCAAACCCCAAGCACCAGTAGGTAAAGTGCCATGTATTCACTCCTAACCACTTATGCGTATATGTAAGCTTTAGTATACGCGTGCACCCCTTTGGAGACGAAAATTTTACGGAGTAGCGAACTTTTTCATTAGAGAGTGTCTGAGTTAGTACAGACAACGTAGCGATAGCAGTCGCTAATAGTGTTGTCCTAGCTATTGTTTTCGATCCCTTGCTTCCGCTGCTTTTAAAGCAGCGGTTTTTTTTGACCGTTGTTCAGTGGTTAGCTTGCTATCAGCGCTTAATGGCAGCGAATTTTAAGAAGCGCAATCAGAATATCACGCCGGGTAACGATACCCACCAAGCGCAACTGCTCAACGACCGGGTAAACTTTAGGTTTTTTGCCGAGCATTTCCTGGGCAAGGTCGGTAATGCTTTTATTGGGAGTGGTCGTCAGCACCTCCTGGCGCATCAACTCGCCGACCATTGGTGTCTCGTGGTCATGATAAAGGCAATCAAGTACGTGACCCAATACATCCTGTTCAGAAATAAAACCAACTAGTCGGTCTGATGCATCAACAACGGGGGCACCCGGCAGGCGATGAAGCGCTAAACCTTGGGCCAAGTTGGTAATGGATGTGGAGGGCGAGACGCGGTAACAGTCTCGGGACATGATATCGCGAACGGTATGCGGGGCTTGCTGGTTCATCGGTCACTCCTTATGCACACCTTCGTATATGAATCACACCTGTGTGCAACGAGGTCTTAACGCGTGATAGCTAAGTGCAACGCGAGCTAGGTTATTCGATAATGCGTAGTCACGGCTTAAACATTTTACAGCTCAAACGCTCTTACCAATGTAGATGATTTAGAGCCATGCTTGGTGTGAATTGGCACTAATTACATTCAACGCTTTGCGTATCGCTAACGTAAGGAGCTTCAAATGGATGCACGTGAGTATCTTAATCGCAAAGGTGTGGGCGTTGAACGCGAACCCGACCGTCCGAATACCCTTGAGGAAAAATCCTGGGAACGTGCCCGTGGGGCAGGGCAGCAGCGACCCAAATCCGGCACCCCGCACGACTGGGAAGATTGGGAGCGCTACCACGATGATCTCGCTCAGGATGCCACTGAATTAGAGCAAAAAATCGATAAGCAGGCCCACCGCAAAGAAGGTCGTGAACAATCCGAAACTCAGCGTGCTCAGCCAGCAGTGGAGCATTTTACGCCGCCGGAATCTTCACCCCAATCCAAGCCGTTGCCATCTCATGCCAAGCCAGCCGGCGCTCAATTGGAAGCTAAGGCTGAAGAGGCTACTTCTGATAAGGCTAAATCGGAAAAAACTGGCGCGGACTCCCCCGTCTCCGAGCCTAAAGCGCTAAAAGCTGCCTATATGGCGCTGGCTGTTTTATTACCGCCGTTAGCATTGGCGTTAACCGGTGCCGGCGCTACGCGTATTGTTATCGGCGTGGTGCTCACCCTAGTTGGCTGGCTGCCTGGCGTAATTTATGCGCTATGGTGGCTCAAGCGTGTATAGAGCGTCGTTAACTAGGACATTTATGCAGGTTTACCAGTTGGCAGGCCGCGATAAGTCCGTATAATCTGCGTAAACCATTTTAATAAACGAGGTTTACCAGTGGGCTATCTAATTAGTGTAACGGCGCTATGGGCGTTTTCATTTTCGTTAATAGGCGTTTACCTGGCGGGCCAGGTCGATGGCTATTTCGCGGTGCTGATTAGGGTAACGCTGGCAATGCTGGTTTTTTTACCTTTTTTACGCCCAAGCCTGCTACGCGGTAAGCAACGCCTCGCTTTGATGGGCCTGGGTGCGGTACAGCTTGGCGTAATGTACACGTTTTTTTACCAATCTTTCTTGCTGCTTTCCGTACCGGAAGTGCTCCTCTTTACTATCTTTACGCCTGTGTATATCGCGCTGCTGGACGATTTACTGTTTGGCCGCTTTACGCCTATGTACCTTATCACCGCGCTGTTGGCGGTAATCGGCGCCGCCATTATTCGCTACGATGGGATCGATAGCGGCTTTTGGCAGGGTTTCTTTGTAGTTCAGGGCGCCAACCTTTGCTTTGCGCTTGGCCAAGTTGGCTATCGCCGCTTAGCGGCCGACCTGCCGCCAACGCTTGCCTGGCATAACGTGTTTGGCTGGTTTTTTATCGGCGCCATGCTGGTTGCGCTGCCCGCTTACCTTCTGTTTGGCAATAGTGCAGCGCTGCCCAGCACGTCACTGCAGTGGGGGGTATTGGCGTGGCTGGGCCTAGTGGCTTCAGGCGTAGGTTACTTTGCCTGGAACCAGGGCGCTACCAAGGTCGATGCGGGTACGCTGGCGATTATGAATAATGCCCTTGTGCCGGCCGGTTTACTGGTCAACCTGCTAATCTGGAACCGTGATGCGGATATCGTGCGGTTAGCCGTGGGCGCGCTCATCATGGTCGGGTCACTATGGTTGAATCATTGGTGGCTGACGCGTCGGACCGCAAGCGTGGCCTGAGTTATTACCTTGGTTTCGTTAAGCTTATTTGCCCGTTACTCCCGGTATCGCCATAATGTGAGGCTGATGCCAGCGAGAGCCTCCCATGCTTAACACTCAACCGCCATCTTCCGCGCCGTTATCCGGCGAAAGGAGTACACGGCCCTTTAAAACGATTGGTTTGATTGGTCGTTTAGGCAGCGACAAAGTCGTCGATTCGCTTCAACGGTTGATCAGCTATCTGGTAGCGCACGGCTATAACGTGTTGGTTGAGGATCGCACGGCCACCGTAATTCCAAGCCACGGCCAGCCTGAAGCCAGCCGGCGGATGTTGGGCGAACTGTGTGACCTGGTAATTGTGATTGGCGGAGACGGCAGCCTACTGGGCGCGGCACGCACGCTGTGCCGCAGCGGCACGTTAATGTTGGGCGTGAACCGGGGTCGGCTGGGGTTTCTCACCGATATCTCGCCCGACGAACTGGAAAGCCGGGTGGGTGAAGTGCTGGCTGGCGAGTTTGAAATTGAAGAGCGCTTTTTGCTCGATGCGGTGCTGTATCGTAACGGAGTCGCCGTCGGTAATGGTGATGCGTTAAACGAAGTGGTCGTGCACCCTGGCAAAGCCGTGCGCATGATCGAGTTTGAGCTGTTCATTGATGGCCAGTTTGTTTATAGCCAGCGCAGCGACGGCTTGATTATTGCAACGCCGACAGGTTCGACAGCCTATGCGCTTTCCGGCGGCGGCCCGATTATGCATCCCAAGCTTGATGTGGTGACGTTGGTACCCATGTTCCCGCATACGCTTTCCAGCCGCCCCATCGTGGTTGATGCGGCCAGCGAAATTCGAATTCATATTGGTGAAACCAATCAGGCCTACCCACACATAAGCTGTGATGGACAAACACGAGCGGTGGCCAAGCCAGACGACATACTAGTCATTAAGCGCAAGCCAGAGCGCGTCAAGCTTGTACACCCTATTGGACATAACTTTTATGAGGTGCTGCGCAGTAAATTAGGTTGGAGCCACCGGCTGGGAGATTAAGCATGGAAGGTTACGACCTGATTGGTGATGTGCATGGTTGCGGTGCAACGCTGATTGCCCTGTTGGAAAAACTGGGTTATCGCGACTCTGGTGGCGTTTATCGACATCCTCAGCGAAAAGTTATTTTTCTAGGCGATTTAATTGACCGTGGCCCGCGTATTCGTCTTGCCGTCACCGTTGCACGGCGTATGGTGGAGGCGGGGGAGGCGCATATCGTCATGGGTAATCACGAGCACAATGCTCTGACGTATACCCACCCGGCGCCGCCAGACAGCCATAAACGCTGGCTGTGTGAGCACACACCGCGCCATAACCGTATTATTGAAGCCACTTTGGCCCAGTACCAGGATTACCCCAGCGAGTGGGAAGACACGCTTGCCTGGTTTAAAACGCTGCCGCTTTTTCTAGAAATAGACGGAATCCGCGTAGTACACGCCTGCTGGGATGATGGGTTGATCGGGCAATTAAAGCAGCGCCTACCTAATGGACGTCTGGATGACCAGTTTTTAATTGAATCTGCCGACACATCTACCGAGGCTTATCGTATTATCGACCGGCTAACCCGGGGAGCGAATATTCCGCTGCCTAGCGGCATCGCCATTCAATCCGGCGATGGTTATACCCGGCAGAGCTTTCGGGCGCATTTCTGGTCGGCTCATCCGGAGCAGTGGGGCGATGTCGTTTTTCAACCGGATAACCTGCCGGGCGACCTGGAAGAGCGTGTGCTCTCCGAGAGTGAGTACCAGCGCCTGAGCTATTATGGCCCGGAAGAGCCACCGCTTTTTATAGGCCATTACTGGTGCGAAGGAATCCCCGCGTTGCCTACCCAAAATATCGCCTGTCTGGATTATAGTGCGGTTAAATATGGCCGTCTGGTGGCCTATCGGTGGAGCGGAGAAAAGCAGCTAAGTTCGGATAATTTTGTTTGGGTTCAGGTGGTTAACGAGGGTTAAAACTGTTTTTCACTAAACGCGAAAGATTTTTATTAACCTGCGTTAGTCATAGATACAACTGGTTACATTTTTTTTATGAAACTGCTGAACTAACTGTGCGGTCGGCTATCAGAGTAAGTGTTCCCTTGAATGATCCCTTGCTTTTTTCCGGCGGCCCCTCCGCCGGATTTTTTTTGTCTATAGATTGGTGGCTTGATCTATAGGGTGGTGGTTAAGTTTCAAGGCCTTCAACAGGGAGAGGCTATGCACCCCGTTATACGTTTACCCAGTGGCGTCGATACGCAGGAATTGCGTAAAGCACTATGGCACTACCGGATCGGCCACCGTATTACTGATGAAGCCGATGGCCCGCTGTTATGGGTGGCCGACCCGCGCCAGCATGAAGAATTAAAAGCCCTGGTAGGGCGTTGGGAGCGTGGCGAACCACTGATTCTGGATCGGCCTGCCACACGCAAGCGTACGACAGGCAATCTGCTGACGCTGCTGCATGGCGTGCCGGTAACCGTGCTATCCATTGCGATAAGCCTTGCGATATTTGCCTTAACCGAAATGTTTGGTGACGTTATCGTCATGGCGTTGACCATTGTGCCGGTAGGCATCGAGGGCAATCAGCTGGTGTACGGCAACTTAACGCAAGCCCTGACGTCTGGTCAGGTGTGGCGCCTGCTTTCTCCGGCATTTCTGCATTTCGGCTTGATGCACCTTATCTTCAATCTAATGTGGCTATGGTATTTTGGGCGCCAAATCGAAGCGTTACAGGGCAGCCGTACCATGCTGCTTATGCTGTTAATCGCCGGTATTGGCGCCAACCTCGCTCAGTACGTCACCGGCACGGTGCTGTTTGGCGGAATGTCGGGCGTGGTATATGCCTTGCTGGGGCATGTCTGGCTGATGTCTCGCCGCGTGCCGCATAGCGGTTTTTTCGTTCCGCAAATGCTGGTCGTATTCATGTTGGGGTGGATGGTATTCACCATGACGGATCTGGCTGGTTCAGTAGGGTTTGGCAATGTCGCCAATGAAGCACACTTAGGTGGGCTTCTCGTGGGGCTTGTCACAGGCTGGTATTATTCTTCACGCCGTTTGAAAACAGATTAAGAGGCCCGCAATGAGCGATATGACGTTTGATAAAATGATCAACCAGATGACCCCGGCGATTTATGAAAGCCTTAAGCAGGCCGTGTCTTTGCGTAAATGGCCCGACGGTCGCTTTCTAACCGCCGAACAAACGGAGCTGTGTCTGGAAGCGGTAATGCGCTACGAGGCCGAAAATAACGTTGCTGAAGAAAACCGGGTGGGCTACCTGGAGCAGCGTACCTGTGGTGCAGCCTCCTCAGGTGCTGGCGTGACACCGGAAATGGCAGGGCTTGGCCGGGATGCAACGCGTGACTGATCAGGTAGTGCAAGGGTGCTTACGTAAGATGTCCGCCACATTGCCCGACCAGCTAGGCGATAAGGTGGTCTATCACCTGCGGGCAGGGGATCAAGAGATTCCCCTCAATTCACGTATTGGAATGCCGTTATCGCTTGAATGGAGCGGCGCCATTGCCTGCACGCACTGCGGGCGGGCAACCAAGAAAAGCTTTGCCCAAGGTCACTGTTACCCATGTTTCAAACGCTTGGCGCAGTGCGATACCTGCATCATGAAGCCTGAAACCTGCCACTTTTTTTTGGGTACCTGCCGCGAGCCGGAATGGGGCGAAACACACTGCTTTCAACCACATATTGTTTACCTGGCTAATTCATCAGGCTTAAAAGTAGGTATTACGCGTAAAACGCAGATGCCTACTCGCTGGTTGGATCAGGGCGCTATTCAGGCGCTGCCCATACTCGAAGTCAATACGCGTCAACAGTCGGGGTTTGTCGAGATGCTCTTTAAAGAGCAGGTAAGCGACCGCACTAACTGGCGCGCTATGCTGAAAGGGGAAGTCGAGCCGCTTGACTTAAACGCTGAGCGAAATCGCCTGTTGGATGTGTTGAGTGATGGATTAGACAAGCTGCGCGATCTGCATGGGCAGGACGCTATCCGCACGCTGGATGAGGCGCCGCACGCCTTTGACTACCCGGTTGAGACGTTTCCACGTAAGGTGGTATCGCATAATTTTGACAAGCAGCCGCGGGTCGAGGGAGTACTCCAAGGCATTAAAGGACAGTATCTGATATTGGATACTGGCGTAATTAATCTCCGAAAATTCACAGGTTACGAAATTAGCCTCACGTAAATCGGCTAGCTAGAGTGGCAAGTGTTGGCTAAGGTATAGGGAGCGCAATTCATCCAAGCCTAACGCAACGCAAGGAAGCCACAATGCCTTGGCTAAAACTTCTGCATATAGCCTCGCTCGTTATCTGGTGCGGCTCACTTCTATACCTGCCTGCGTTACTGAGCTACTCGCTTCAGCTGCGTAAAGATGCGGGTTTTGCTCAAGGCTCGCCTCCCATGCCGCGGTTTTTTTATATTTCCGTGGCAACCCCTGCAGCCCTGGTCGCCATATTTTCGGGCACCGCGTTATTTTTATTGCACGGATTAATGGGCGGTTGGTTAGCTTTTAAACTAGCCGCGGTCGTGGCCATGGTCGCGGCGCATGGCAGCTGCGGCTGGTTAATCCTGCGTTTGGAAATGGGCATTTATAAAGGTGTAAAAACGGCCTCGATTTTAGCGTTGCTGCTGGCTTTGGCGGGTATTCTTAGCGTATTAGGATTTGTATTGGCTAAACCCTTGGACTGGAGTTAACCCGCCATGACCAGTGCCAAGCTATTCCTCTACTTCAACACCCACCGCATGTTCATACACCAACTGACCACCCAGCCAGCCTGCCAGCGCCACCAAACCAGCGGTGATGACGGAAATTGCAATGCCCCAGGGCAGCACCATCTCGGGCTGATTAAAGCGTATCAGCCAATTAAACGATGCCAGCGACAGCATGACAACGGCAACAATGGCGTGACTCCAACCTGTGATCAAACGGCGAATCTGCCCCACGCTGACCAGATCAATCGTGCCGGCGATGCTCGCAAGCCAGCCGCCGAGCGCGCCAATGCCCGCCAGCCAAAGTCCAACGCGCAGCCAGAAAGGGTCGGCGGTATACCAGTAGCCCAAATCGCAGGCTACCAGAGCCATGAGTGCGGCGACGGGGAAATGCACCATCAACGGGTGCAGCGGGTGGCCAGCAATCGCGGCGCGGCTTTTAATTGTGCGCCTATTGGGGTTTGCCATAATCACTTCCTGTGGGCAGAAATAGGGATAAAAACATGAGGGAGCGTTACTTATATCACGTCGCCTCGTTGTGTATTCAACGTGCTGTTGCGCGGCGGGTCAACCGGTTAACGTACGTATCGCTGGTGGCTCTGTTTGGGCTCACGGGGTGTGCCGGTGATAAGTCTATTCTAGACCCCGCTGGGCAAGCTGCACGCGATGTAGTGCTTATTTGGTGGATCATGCTGACCTTTGCCACGGTCGTGTTTATCGGGGTCATTGCGCTGTGGCTTTATGCGTTTAAGCGCAAGCACCATGAACGGACGCCTCAGCAAGAGCGTAAAATTGCCCGCCGCTGGATTGTGGGCGGCGGAATTTTATTGCCCGTGTTCAGTGTCAGCGCGCTCCTCATTTTTGGCGTACCGACCGGTAAACGTATGCTGCCACTGCCGTTAAGCGAGCCACCGGACGTTATAGAAGTTATCGGCCACCAGTGGTGGTGGGAAGTACGCTACCCAGGCGCAGAGGGTGGCGAAGTCGTGACCTCGAACCAGCTGATTATGCCGGCCGGTGAGCCCGTGGACTTTCACGTTACCTCCGCTGATGTGATCCACGCGTTTTGGGTGCCCCGATTAGGTGGCAAGATCGATATGTTACCCGGTCGGGTTAACGTTATTCGTCTTGAGGCCGATGAACCGGGCATTTTTGGCGCTCAGTGCGCCGAGTTTTGTGGCGCGCAACATGCCCATATGAACCTTTACGTAGAGGCCGTCGAGCGCGAGGAGTATGAGGCGTGGCTGGCTGACCGGCAGGAAGAGCGGTTGGCGGAGCTGGCCATTGCCAATGAGAATTTTGCCCAGGCCCGCGAAACCTTTGCCTCCACCTGCGCCGCTTGTCATAGCGTGGCCGGACTTTCTTCATCGTCCATCGGACCCGATCTGTCTGATGTAGGCGCGCGCCATAATCTGGGTGCTGGCGTGCTGCCCATGGAAGAGGGCGCCATCCATTACTGGTTGGAAAATCATCAAACGCTTAAACCGAGTAACAAAATGCCGCCGCACGATTATATGGATACTGCCACCTTGGAGTCCCTGGGTGCTTGGCTGGAGACCCTGACACCATGACCACGAGAAACCCAGAGGCAACCGGCCCAGAAAATCTGCAAAAGCTGCATGATGACCTGTCTGATGTTTGGGGAAATCCACGCGGATTAAAAGCCTTAACCATCGTTAACCACACCACGCTTGGCCTGCGGTTTATGGTCACCGGGATGGCATTTTTTCTGATTGGCGGCATATTGGCGATGCTGATTCGCACGCAAATTGCGACGCCCGATCAGAACTTTTTGACCCCGGATATCTACAGCCAAGTGACCACCATGCACGGCACGGTGATGATGTTCCTGTTCGCCATTCCCATCTTGGAAGGTTTGGCGATCTACATGATCCCCAAGATGATTGGCGCACGCGACTTGGTATGCCCACGGCTAACTGCCTTGGGCTACTGGTGTTATCTGTTTGGCGGCATCATCTTGTCGTTCAGCATGGTGATCGAAATGGCCCCCAACAGCGGTTGGTTCATGTATACGCCGCTGAGCAGCAGCGAGTACTCGCCAGGCCTGGGGTCCGACTTCTGGCTATTGGGCATTACCTTTGTTGAGATCTCCGCATTGTCTGCCGGTGTAGAGCTGGTGGTTTCCATTCTGCGTACCCGCACGCAGGGCATGGCGCTGCATAAAATGCCGCTGTTTGCCTGGTACATTCTCGCCATGGCGCTAATGATCGTGGTGGGTTTTCCGCCATTGATTTTGGGCAGTATTTTGCTCGAGCTTGAACGTGCCGTGGGTATGCCGTTTTTTGAAGTGGCCGGTGGCGGTGATCCGGTACTTTGGCAACACCTATTCTGGCTATTTGGCCATCCAGAGGTTTACATCATTTTCTTGCCGGCGGCGGGCATTGTATCAACGATCATTCCCGTATTTGCCGGGCGGCCTATCGTAGGATATGGCTGGGTCGTCTTTGCGATTACCGTTATGGGATTCATCAGCTTTGGTTTATGGGTACACCACATGTTCACTGTGGGGATACCCCAGCTTGCCCAAGCGTTTTTCTCGGCGGCCAGTATGCTGGTGGCGATCCCAACCGGTATTCAGATATTTGCCTGGTTGGCCACACTATGGCTTGGCAAGCCTAAAATGAAGCTACCCATGTTATGGATCGTCGGGTTTCTGGTTATTTTTGTGTGCGGTGGTTTGACTGGCGTCATGCTGGCGCTGGTGCCGTTCAACTGGCAGGTCCATGATACCCACTTTGTGGTAGCACATATGCACTATGTGCTAGTAGGCGGCATGCTGTTTCCACTGATGGCGGGCATTTACTACTGGCTGCCGCTGTTTTCAGGGCGTATGCCGTCTGAAACGATCGGCAAGTGGGGCTTCTGGCTGGTGTTTATAGGCTTTAATGCCACGTTCTTGATCATGCACTGGACAGGGCTTTTGGGTATGCCGCGGCGGGTGTATACCTACGATACCGGCTTTGGTTGGGACATCTTCAATCTGCTGTCGTCTGTCGGTAGCTTTGTTATGTCCGCCGGGTTTGCCATGGTACTGATTGATATTGCCTTGCACTTTCGCTACGGCAAACCCGCCAAGACTAATCCTTGGAACGCCGACACGCTTGAGTGGGCCAATCAACTGCCGCCTAGCCCCTATAACTTTGTCAGCCTGCCATCCGTTGAAACTCGCCACCCACTTTGGGAGTATCCTGAACTGCCGCAGCAGATGCAGGAAGGCAAGCATGGTTTAGCTGCCGCAGAGCACGGCCGCCGTGAACTATGGGGCACTGACCCGCTGACCGGCAAAGTGCGGGAAGTCATTCATTTGCCCGGTAACTCCTGGTGGCCACTGTTTGCGGCTATGGCGCTGGCCGTGGTGTGTATCAGCCTGTTGCTGCGCTGGTATCCGCTGGCTGGGGTCGGCGTGTTGATTGCCATTGGCTTTCTACTGCGCTGGTCGTGGGAAAACGGCGCCCACCCCAAAGCAGCACCGGATGCCAAGGTGATGCCCGGCGATCCCCCGCTTCATTCGCGTACCATGGATGGCCCCGGTTTATGGGCCATGACCACGGCGATGATCGCCAACGGGTCCTTCTTCCTGTCTTACCTTTTTGGCTGGTTCTATTTGTGGACCGTGTCGCCAGGGTGGAGGATGCCTGACGCCTCACCGCTTTCATTAGTTGCGTTAGTGGTCGCCGGGGTTGCCTTGCTGGGAGGTTCGGCGCTAATGGAGAGCAGTGTCAGTAAACTGCGTAAGCAGCAGGACAGCGGCTTGGCGATGCGCCTTTACGGGGCAGCGATTTTAGGCGCCTTACAGTTTGCGTTGATTTTATGGGTAATGTGGCGCGCTGATTTGGCAGTTACGGAAACCTCCCATGACGCTATCTTAATGGTAGGCCTGTACTACGCATTGCTGCACAGCGCCTTGGGAGCAGTAATTTCTCTGCTTCAAGGTATGCGTGTTGGCTATCGCTATGTAGGCGTTCATGCGCCGTTTGAGCCCGTGGTAGTGGCCTATTTCTGGCGTTATAACGCAGTCGTGTTCTGGATCCTGATTGTTGCGCTGGCCGTGTTACCTAGAGTGATTGGGAGCTAAAGCATGAAAGCTATTATTCAGCGTTTGCATCTCACTCATCCGGGCCATTTTGTCGGCGGGCTAACGCTTTGGAGTATCTGGTTTATCACGATATATGGCGGCCTTTCGGTCGCCTGCGCCGTGGCGCCCCCCGACCCCGCGCAGGGTGCCCTCACCTCAATCAATATCAGCCTGTTATTGTTGAGCCTGCTGACTGCTTTGCTACTGGCAGGGCTAGCCTGGGGATGTTTCCAGGAAGCCAAAATGCATGAAGGACGGCGGCACTTTAACGCCTTTGTTTCCGCCTGGCTTTATGTGTTTTCTGCGGGAGGCGTGATGTTTGTTGCTGGGCCGATGGTGGGTCTGCCGCCTTGTTTATAAGGGTTTAGTGTGGCAACTCAAACGGCACCGGGTGAGCCGGGCAATAACGAGGCGCTCTATACGCTAAGCGGTATGTGGTGCACCAGCTGTGCGCTCGCCGTTGAGGGAGTGCTTAGTCACCGTAAAGGTGTTGAGAGTATCAGCGTGCATTACCCAACGGCCACGCTATGGGTAAAGGGCGCCAGCGAAACTATCTCGCTCGATGCCCTGGCCCCTAAAATAAAGCGCCTGGGCTACCGTTTAACCGAGCTGGAACCCAATGCGGATGCGCATGCACGCTTAGAGCAGGAAAGCCGCTATTTGAGCTTGCGCCTGCTGGTGGGTTCGGTATTTGGCATGTGGACCATGCTCGCCTCCATCCTGATCTATGCCGGCGCGTTGCCTAATCCAACGATTGAGTGGGTCGTCGCTTGGGTGTCTGGGGCGTTTTCTATTCCGGTTGTGACCTTTGCCGGCTGGCCGTTTTATCGTGCGGGCCTGCGTACGCTATACGCCAAGCGACCGGGCATGGATGTACTGGTAACCCTCGGCGTTCTTGCTGCTGTAGTGGTTTCCATCGGGCTTTTATTGAGCGGCTCGGCGGAGGTGTATTTTGATACTGCCGTGATGCTGATTGTGCTGCTGCTAGGCGGGCGTCTGGTAGAAACCCTATGCCGCCACCGAGGGTTAAAGGCACTCGACGCCTTGCCCGAGCCCAATAACGAAGCCGCGGTATGGCAGGGGGATCAGTGGCGGGTAGCTCCATTAGCTGAGATTGAGCCAGGGGCGCGGATAAAACTTGCGCCTCAAACGCTGATTGCACTAGATGGCATTTTGGAAAGCGCTGCCTGGGTGGATACCGCATCGCTCACCGGGGAAAGTGTTCCCCGGCATTTCTCCAGAGGAGAGGCGGTCTATGCCGGATGTCGATTACTCGGCAGCGACGAAGTCGTCATTACCGTTACCCAGGCGTTAGGCCAGCGCCGCCTGGACCGTCTGCGCGAACAGATGCGTCACTATCAGGCCCAGAAAGGCGAGCTTCAAAAACTCGCCGACCGCTTTGCTGCCTGGTTAAGCCCAGTGGCATTATTGCTCGGAGTTGCCGCCTTCCCGGTGGGCCTGTTACTCGGGCTGGGTATTGAAGAGGCCGCCGTGCGCGCACTATCAGTGTTGGTAGTTGCGTGCCCGTGCGCCGTTGGGCTTGCCGTCCCCTTGGCAAGCCTGGCGGGGAGTGGGCAACTGCTTCAGCAAGGCATTGCATTACGCGACCCGGCAGCGCTTGAAACGCTGGCTAAAATTCAGGCGATTGCACTGGATAAAACCGGCACGCTTACCCAGGGCGAGCCTGCGCTTATGGCCTGGGAAAGCCGAGAGGGTGTGGCAGAGCCGACGCTTAAGGCCACACTTTATCAGGCCGCGTCTAATAGCCAGCACCCGCTGGCCCAGGCATTGACGCGCTGGGCGCGTTCTGAGAAAACAACAACTATAAACGCCAGTGTGATACAGGATGTGCCAGGGCAGGGCGTGCATCTTCGCTTGCCTGAACAAGGCGATATTTGGCTGGGCAGCCAACGCTTTTTTGAAAGCCAGGGCATCGAGCTACCGCCTCAGGCGGCCAGTGCTTCAAGCCCATCGGCGTCAGAAGTATTGCTCGCGGATGAGGAAGGCTGGCTAGGCAGCTTCTATCTAGAGGATGCCCTGTTGGAGGATACGGTGCAGAGCGTTCATGCACTTCAGGCTAACTACTGGGTCGCCATGCTCAGCGGTGACCGGCCTAGCGCGGTGTACGCCGCTTCCGAGCAGCTGGGTTTGCCCGCCGAAGCCTGCTATGCCGAGCGCTCGCCAGAAGCAAAAGCGCGCCTGGTGCAAGGG
This sequence comes from Halomonas sp. AOP7-B1-5, assembly GCF_052353045.1. Lineage (NCBI taxonomy): Bacteria > Pseudomonadati > Pseudomonadota > Gammaproteobacteria > Oceanospirillales > Halomonadaceae > Halomonas > Halomonas sp. AOP7-B1-5. The sequence continues at coordinate 87,490 of NZ_JBQTDC010000010.1, forward strand.
TTGCCTGCTCCCACCCTGTTTGTCGGTGATGGGATTAATGACACCTTAAGCCTGGCCGCCGCCGATGTCGGCATGGCCCCTTTTAATGCCAGCGACGCTGCCCGAGAAGGCGCCGCTGCGCACCTGTTAAAACCTGGCATTGCCAGTTTAGTGACGGGCCTTGCCACCGCGCGCGCTACCCGTCACGTGATGGTCCAAAACTTAACCCTTTCGGCGCTATATAACACGCTGGCACTGGGGCTTGTCATCATTATGGCCATTCCACCGCTGGTGGCGGTGCTGGCCATGGTCGCCAGTTCATTAAGCGTTACGCTGAACGCCGCACGGCTTGCCTGGCGCGACTGATCCGCTGAATCAGCACATTAATCAAGCCGAGAGAGCGGGGTAGTCAAGCGCTTCGGCCAGCTGGTTTGCTTGCTTCTTGACCCAGGCAGGATCAATAGGACCCCAACTGATAATCCGGTATTCACCGCTGTTATGGCGCTCGCCTTGTGTCGTTTGAAATTGGCATTCAATATCCAGCTCGGCAAGCGAGGTGATGGTGTCCTGAGCCGTACGACGCGGCATGCCGCAGAAGCTCACGAGCGCAGGCACGCTAGAGACTCCCTGATCGATCAGGTAAGCCACGTAAAGACGGCGATAGAAGCTGGATTTTGTCTTGCTGAGAGCATCGGCCATAAGTGTGATTGCCTTAAAAATGAGCGTCGGCTAAAGCATACGGAACGCTTTTTGCCACAGCCACCGTTTAATATGTGTGTCCACTCTATTTGCACTAACATCATAGTGCCACGCTGTTGTCACGCTTATGTCACCTATAGCCGCCATCCTTCGTTGAAGTAGGTGGGCATCAGGGCGTTTTTCCTTCCAAGAGGGTGTGGCAAATGGCCGAGAATATTAATAGCGCTGTACAAGAGGTGTTACCCAGCCAGCGTGGAAGGGTAAAGGTCAGGCGCAAAGGGACATTAAGGCAGTGGCTCACGCTTGCCTTGCTGGTGTACTTTTTGATTTGTGCAGTATCAATTATTGGTAACGGTTTCAAAATAGCTGCTGGCGATCATGCCCAACAGCTTTTTGAGTTTGCCACCAATCCCTTTGTTGGCCTGATGGTCGGGATTGTCGCTACGGCGTTGATTCAGTCATCCTCCACCGTTACCTCGGTTATCGTCGCCTTTGTGGCCGGTGGATTGCCGGTTGCCACCGCGGTCCCCATGATCATGGGCGCGAATATAGGCACAACGGTTACCAATACGCTGGTAAGCCTGGGTCATGTACGCGATAAAGCTGAGTTTAAACGCGCGTTCTCCGCAGCAACAGTGCATGACTTTTTTAACTTGCTGGCGGTGGCTATTTTCCTGCCTATCGAACTTATCTTTCATCCGTTGGAGAAGATGGCGCAAAGCACGGCATTTCTATTTTACGGCGACGCCGATCTTTCCATGGGTAGCATCAATATTGTCGGTATGGCAACGAAGCCGATTACCTCTACTGTCGAAAGTGTGGCCATGAACCTGCCCACGGTTGCCGGTGGAATTGCCATGATTGTTTTTGGCATTGCGCTGATTTTTTTAGCGATTCGTTATATCGGTGCGCTGCTGAGAGTATTAATGGTAGGACAGGCAAAAAATATAATGCATAAAGCCATCGGGCGTGGTCCGGTTGCCGGTATTGCTTCCGGCGCGGTGGTAACATTTTTAGTACAGTCCTCATCCACGACCACCAGTTTAATGGTGCCATTAGCGGGGGCAGGCGCGTTCTCATTACGTCAGATTTATCCCTTCACCTTGGGCACTAACATCGGCACGACCTTTACGGCGCTGCTTGCAGCCACCGCAATAACCGGCGCCACGGCCATATTGGCCCTTGAGATCGCTCTGGTTCATCTATTCTTTAATCTATTGGCGGTAGTCGTCATTTTCGGACTTCCGTTTCTTCGCCCGCTGCCGGTAAAAGGCGCTGAATGGTTAGGCCGTGTAGCTTCAGAAAGAAAAGCTTTGGCGGCCGCTTGGGTATTAAGCGTATTTATTGTCATACCGGCCATCCTGATCGCATTCACGACGCTGCTTTGAGGTAAAAAACATGACGCCCCATCAAAAGATCGTTTCAACCTCGACCGCTGAACTCAAGTCCATGCTCGATGATTCAGCCGAGCTTATTGAAGAAATACGCGATGAGCTGGCCGAGAGAGAAGCTCAGGAGCGCGAACTGGAGCCGTTCGATACGCTGATTGAACAAGCGCGTCCCAAACTCGATGAGATCCGAGGCTTTTTCACACTGGTGCTTAATGAGCTGCGTGAGCGGCGTAATTAAGGCTATGTATAGATAGTATCTTCAAGGCATTTGTCAGGCACTCTTTGCTATCCAGAGAACGCCGATCAGATGCCTTTTTATTAAGCGCTAATAAAAGAGATCGCCTTGGGCATTGGGCGGTCGAAAGTCTCGGGTATTCAGCCCCTGCTCGGTGCGTGCCTGGAAATTCCACTGACGGCTGGCGCGATTGAAACGCTGGGCGATCATATCGGCAAAAATTCCTTCACCGCGAAAGCGTTTGCCAAACTGGGCATCATAGGCCTTCCCGCCCCGGCATTGGCGCATCAGGCTCATTACTTTCGCCGCTCGCTCGGGGTAGTGAGCTTCAAGCCATGCTTCAAAAAGCGGCGCTACCTCATGAGGCAAACGTAGCAACATCCAGGTGGCTGTTCGTGCGCCTGCGCGGCTGGCGGCTTCCAGAATGCGCTCTATTTCGTGGTCGGTAAGCCCTGGAATAACCGGGCTAACCAAAGTGCCCACAGGAATGCCTGCGGTATTAAGCTCGCGGATGACTTTTAAGCGTGCCTGAGGAGAGGCGGCGCGGGGTTCCAGCGTGCGCTTCATATTGGCATCCAGGCTGGTCAGGCTAACAAACACACGCACCAAACGGTATTCCGCCATTTCAGCCAGTAGGTCAATATCCCTTAGCACCAGAGTGCTTTTGGTTACGATAGTGACCGGGTGGCGGCATGCCAATAAAAGCTTAAGCAGCTGGCGCGTTAACTGGCGCTTGGCTTCCAGCGGTTGGTAGCAATCTGTATTGCCCGAGAGATTGATAGGGCGGCAAACATAGCCTGGCTTGCAAAACTCTTCGCTCAAACGCTCTACCAAGCCGTTTCGAGCAATCAGCTTGGTTTCAAAATCAAGGCCCGGCGATAGATCCCAGTAAGCATGAGAGGGCCGGGCGTAGCAGTAAACGCAGCCGTGCTCGCAGCCTCGGTAAGGGTTCAACGAACGGTCAAAAGGAAGGTCGGGCGATTTATTCCAGGAGAGTGCACTTTTACTGGTTTCTTCGCGTACTTCCGTGACCAACGTAGTGGAGGCTTCCTCTTGCCACCAGCCATCGTCCTCCGCCACGCTGTGGGTTGGCGCAAAGCGGTTATGCGGATCATAAGTAGCCCCACGCCCTTTATGCACGGTAGTTTGCGCTGATGGTTTACCGAGAGACGCCATACGCCTGCCTCTATCGTTATATATGTTTATATATACAGTATATGCGGTGTGGCTGAACGTGCAAGCCTTGGGCGATTTATTATCGAAGTGATGGCTAAGGCGGGGCGTTATTGAATAACCCGTTATTGAGTGAGTAGAAAGCAGCCAATCATTTATTAGCAAAAATTAATTTTATTAATTCAGATTCACAGAAATGACATTTTCGAACGTTAGGCTTAGCCGAATAACGAGTTAGCTAAATTTAGCCAAGGGATGAAAATGAAGAATTTTAAGCGAAATGCACTTACGTTAGCACTGGCATCAATCATGGTTACGCCGGTATTAGCGCAGGAAGATACGGCTAAAAATGTCATTTTAATGGTCACCGATGGTGCCGGTATCGAGACGTTCCGCGCAGCAAGTTACTTCCGTCATGGCGCGCTAGGTCATGAAGTTTACGATGAGTTTGATGTGCAGCTTTTCATGGCCACTCATCCGCTGAATACCTCCAATATGCCCACCAATAGCGACGACGGAACGGTCACGTTTGAGCCAGCCCAGCTTTGGAACGACGAAGCGGTAGACACCGTTTACGAGGGCAGCCTGGGTAACTACAAAGGCTATTTTGCCGGTTACGACTATGCCCGCGCCGATTACACTGATAGCGCCGCGGCAGCGACTGCGCTGGCGTCCGGCCAGAAGACTTTCAACAATGCCATCAACTGGTCCAACGACGATGAGTCGCTCAAGCATATCGGCGAATACACGGTTGAAAGCGGCCGTGCTCTAGGCGTTGTCTCTTCCGTGCAGATTTCACACGCTACCCCAGCCGGTTTCCTGGCCCATAACGTAAGCCGCAACGACTACAGCGCGATTGGCCGCGAAATCGTTGATTCCGGCCTTGCCACTGTGGCCATCGGTACAGGTCACCCTTATTACGATGCGGCAGGCGAGCGTGTCGATAACCCCGGTGAGAGCGATTTTCGCTTTATCGGTGGTGAAGAGTACTACCAGCGCCTGATGGACGGCGAAACGGATTATGCCTTTATCGAAAGCAAGGAAGACTTTGAAGCGCTGGCCGCCGGTGAAATCGATCTGCCCAAGGACAAGCTGCTGGGCTTGGTGCAGAACATTCAGACCCTTCAATACAACCGCCCTGGCGTGATCGGTGGAAACTTCCTGGATACCTCTCCGAGCTTAGCCACCCTGACCGGGGCTGCCCTGAACGTGCTTAACGCCAACGAAAGCGGCAACGACAATGGCTTCTTCCTGATGGTTGAAGGCGGCGCTGTGGATTGGGCCGCTCATGCCAATAACCTGCCGCGTATCATCGAAGAGCAGATCGACTTCAACGAAGCGGTTGAAGCGGCTGTCGAGTGGGTAGAAAACAACAGCTCCTGGGACGATACCCTGATCATTGTTACTACCGACCACGGCAACGGCCTGCTGCAAGGTCCTGATTCTGACGTCAATGCCTATAGCCCGGTCGTCAATCAGGGCGCCGGTGCGCTACCCCTGGTACGTTGGCACTCCGACACCCACACCCGTGAACTGGTGCCGCTGTATGCCCACGGTGCAGGTGCTGAGTTCTTCTATGACATCGCTCAGCAAGAAGAAGGGCTTTCCCGCTACGAAGTGGATGCAGACAGCCACTACTGGGTCGACAACACCGACGTATTCCGCGCGGGCATGAATGCCTTTGGTATAGACGCCGAGTAAACACTCACGTACGGCAATTACCTAAGAGCCGCCTTCGGGCGGCTCTATGCCGTTAGACACTTACGAAACTCTCGAATAGAGCCAGATATGAAGCTTCGAACCACTTTTTTAAGCCTTTCTTGTCTAATGCTGGCGGCAGTGGCTAGCAGCCCGGCCCTTGCCCTCAACGCTGAGCAGGCACCCACTGCCAGTGGCCACGCCTATGCTGAGCCGTACAAGGCCGTGCGCAAGGATGGCGTTTTGCATATTGAGGTGCGCTTTGTGACCGACTACCCCGGTTATTCCGGCGAACTTATTTACGAAGACATTCCGCTAGAGCGCATTGATGGGCAGATCTACGCCGAGTTTGGTGACCAGTCATTCTCGTTGCTGCGTCAAGATGGTGGCGTGGTCGCCCCGGATAACCTGCATCTGGGCTTTAATTATGATCCCTCCAAGAATCCTCGCGTCGGTTCCTGGAAAGCGGACTTCGTTGCCCCTATGCATGATGTTAATGAGGTCACCATCTTCATGCCCAACGTTGCGCCTATTGGACCTATTGCCATTCGCGATCGTTAATCAATCGATCTAATAACTCTTGATATAACGGTGTTGCCTCATCGCCTTGATAAGCAATTATCAGGGCGATGTTGTATCTGCTACCGGGCTTTCGTGCCAAAGTTGGCTTATGCTTAAGTTTTGCGTGTTAGGTAAACCCATGAAACCTTTTTCTATTTTGCTGATTCGATTGCTCGCCGTTTACCTTGCCATCAATCCTTTACTTAGCGTATCGCCGTTGCTGTTTAGCCCAAGCTTTGAGGCAGAGCTAACCCAGTGGCTGCCAGGGCTAGTGGCCACCATTGCTATTCCTATCATCGTGGGCATCGCACTGTGGTTTTCTGCCGTAACTCTGGCCAATAAAATTCATGACAGTGATAGCGCTGACTCAGCCTTATCCATCAGCGAGGCAGGCTTGGTACGGGCCGGTAGTTTCTTAATCGGCGTGTATCTTTTCGTTCAGCACTTGGGCACGGCGATTAGCCAATGGACATGGGACGGAATGGTGGCTTACGGTTCGCTGGCAGTGGTTATACTCAGCATTGGATTAATGCTGGGCACACGCTTTTTAGGCAAGCTGTATAGAAGGTTGAAGTATTTTGAGTAATCAATTTGCCGCCCTGGTGATCATCGATATGCAGCGAGGAATGAGCGATCCCGCCATCGGTGAGCGCAATAACCCGGATGCCGAAAATAATATTCAGAGCCTGCTCACTGAATGGCGTAAAGCGGGCTGGCCCGTAGTGCATGTACGCCATATCTCACGCACCCCCAACTCGCCATTTTGGCCGGGGTTACCAGGCGCAGAGTTCCAGCCCGCACTAGTCCCGCAACCTAAAGAGCACGTAGTAGAAAAGAACATACCCTGTGCGTTTACCCACTCAGGCTTAGAGCGCTGGCTTCACGCTCGCGAGATCAAGCGGCTGGTTATCGTCGGTGTAAGTACCAGCAATTCGGTTGAAGCCACCGCTCGCACAGCCGGTAATCTTGGCTTTGATACCCACGTCGTCGCCGATGCCACTTTTACCTTTGCCAAGCAGGACTACGCAGGCACTTACCGTACGGCGGATGAAGTGCACGCCATGTCACTGGCGAATCTGGAAGGGGAGTATGCGGCTATTGTTAGTAGTGATAAAGCGTTGACACTTTTTAGTAGTTTAAATTAACAATCAAAACGTTTACGCCTGATTCCTTGAATAAAAATAGCATTGCTAATTTTTTGTAGTATGTTTTTTTTAAAAATTTCTTTTTAAATAAAGTTGGTGTTCTATATCTTGATTTTATTTGGTTTTTAATAAAAGATAACTGTTGGTCAGAGTTAAGAGACATATTAATTGGTTTGACTTAAATGTTTTTTATGACATAAACCACCAACGCCAACCCGCTGCGCATACGATTCCTATTGCAATTGATGCTAATGGGCTTCTAAAGATAATCGCCACCATGCCTGCCATGATAGCGGCGAGGCGGGTGCCGCCGTCACCATGCACAATGATTGGCGTTATAATCGCAATAAGCACTGAGCTAGACATGGCATTAATAAAAAGCTGAACGTTAGGGCTTAATGGTAAACGCGCCATAATTAGCAGTCCCAGCACACGAGAGCCATAGCTGATGGCTGCCATTAACATAATTGCTAATAACGATTGCCACACCGTGATTGAACTCATGATGTCCCCGTCTTATACCAGCGTTTAGGTAATAAGATGGCGACCATCCCGCCCGTTAAAGCGCCTACCATTACATGCAGATAGGGAGGCAGCCACCAATACGCCAATAAGGCACTGATGGCTGCTGCCAGCCACGGTAAAATCATCAACGCCTTGGGATTTCCACCTATCACGATGACCAGCAGAAAACATAGCATGATCACGTCAAGGCCAAAGCGTTCGGGTTGATTGATCCCACCTCCGAATGCTAACCCTAAGCCAGTTCCTGCGACCCAGGCAGCCCATAGCGCAATACCCCCGCCTAAAAGAATGCCAATATTACGCTCGCCGCGATGATATTCACCTAACGCCATAGCCCAATTTGAATCTGTCAGCATGAATATTACGGCGAATTGTTGGCGCAAGGGCAATGCCTTGAGCCAAGGGTATAAGGACGCACTCATTAAGACATGCCGGGTATGGATCGTGAGGGTAGTGGCCGCTAGGGCCAGCATGGGCAGTGGCGTCTGCCATAGCTCAAGCGCTGCAAATTGCGACGGAGCAGCAAAGACAAGCACACTCATCAACATCGCTTCCCAATGAGTGACACCCTCATGTGAAGCAGCTACACCAAAGGCTAAACCAAACGCGACAGTGAAGGCCGCCAAGGGGAGCATCATGAGAATTCCTCTCCATGTGCCAGCCATGTCCAATTTTATTTTATTCTTATCTTTTTTCATAAGCTTACTCGTAATCTTCTGTACGCTTCATATAAAAACAAACAGACCTGCTTGTTTTTATGTTTTTTGAAGTTTAAATTGAATAGTGTGCATACGCTAGAAGATAGTATGCCGTCACGATTAAATGAAATAACATAACACTAAAAACTGCCGATTGATTCGGTTCGGGGATAATACAATATGAACTTCAACCGCAATGCACTCACTCTGGCTGTCGCTTCTCTTGCGTTACCTGCTTTTGCTACTTCCGCTCAAGCGGCAACTTCTTTTATTGCTAATTCGTTTTACGACCAACAGCACCCTCACTCTCGTTACGGTTATATCGAATGGGCTGAGATGGTTAAAGAGCTTTCTGATGGGGAGCTACAACCTGAGGTTTATACGGGTACTGTACTACTAGCGCCGCGCGCTAATTTGCAGGGTATTCAGGATAATATTGTGCAGGTAGCACACCATGCCGCTATTTACACACCTTCTGAAATGCCGGTAGCCAATGCGGTTCAGGAGCTGGGGTTTAACTATGATGATCCGCTGGTCAGCATACTGGCGGTTACCGACTTTAGCCTGCACAATCCCACCCAGCTCGCTGAATGGGAAGATCTGAATATCGTTTATCTGGGCGCTTATAGCACCCCGCCTTACATGATGTTTTGTCGGGAGCCGGTGCGTAATCTTGAAGAACTGCGCGGCAAGCGTATCCGCACCGCAGGTTCAACGGTATCTGCCTGGGTAGAACAAGCTGGCGGCACCCCCGTGAATGTTCCTTCCAGTGAAATGTATAGCGGTCTTGACCGTGGATCACTGGATTGTGCTACCAACGCCACTAACGACCTAATTGATCGCTCCCTCTGGGAGGTGGCCAAACACACAACGCTTCTGCCTACCGGCATGTACTGGTCTGGCCCTCAGTGGGGCTTTAACGAAGAGTTTTGGTCAGGCCTTGATGACGCGCAGCGCGATGTTTTCAAGCAAGCCACTGCTCAAGCCATGACGCGCATGATTGTGCAATTCATTAGCGCTTCAGAGTCTGCTATTGAAGAGGCCAAAGAGCTAGGTAACAACGTCTATGAGCCGGAAGCTGACCTCATGGAATCCGTGGTCGCGTTCCGCGAGCAAGCACTTGCCAACGTCTACGACAAAGCGCGCGATGAGTATGGCGTGGAAGACCCCGAAGCCTTGATTGATGACTTCCTAAGCACCTATGAAAAGTGGCAAGCACTGCTTGAAGGCGTTGATCGCAGTGACGAAGAGGCCTTGGCCCAGTTAGCGATGGATGAAATCTACAGCAAACTTCCCGCTGATTACGGCATTTATTAATTTAACGTACTCTGTATGCCTGCTAGGCAGCCAACGTTAATGCAATAAAAATAGGGACCGGTATGACGAAGCGACAAAATCAGGAAGAGCGCTCACGCAACACTCAAGCTCGCGTGATGCAGGCAACGATCGAATGCGTTCTTGCCAAGGGAATTCGTGCCACTTCGACGGTTGATGTCGCTCGTCAGGCCGGTGTGTCTCGTGGGGCTTTGGTTCATCACTATCCGTCCAAAACGCTTTTGATGCAGTCAGCTCTGGAGGACCTGCTTAACCAAGAGGTTGAGAACGTTCGCCAGCTGGCAGTCAGCGTGCAAGAGGGTAATTTTGACTTCGATAGCCTGTTGAGAGTACTGCACGAGCATTTCAAAGGGGATCTGTACATGGTGACGTTGGAGTATTTGACCACTGCCCGTACCGATCCTGACATCATGAAAGTGCTTATTCCCCTTGCTGCCAGGTTCAATAGCTCTTTAGAGACAATCTGGGAGCAGCTTGTTGCCAGCTCAAGGCATACGTCACGGCAAAATCGCGTGGCTTTGAACGCCACACTCTGCATGATGCGCGGTATGGGCGCCCAGAGCATATGGCGTGATGACCCAGAGCTTTACCGCGACATGCTGCTGTTCTGGAAAGACGCTCTTATCGAGCTTGGCTTTGCATCTTCGCAAGCGAAGACAAGAGAGTATGTATGATCACGCGCATTGTTGAATCATTAAGCCAGTGGGTTGCCAAGAGCGCACTAGTGCTGGCGGCGCTGTTTCTTATCCTGATGGCGCTACATGTCACGCTTGATGTAGGGCTGCGTTATTTTTTTGGTAAATCGTTTACCGGCACGCTGGAATTCGTCTCCTTCTACTACATGGTCGCGGTAGTGTTTCTGCCCATTGCCTACGTGGAACTCCAGCGGGAGCACATCAGTGTCGATGTTTTTGTAGGCAGGTTTTCGCCCCCTGTGCAGCTGGCGTTTTACCTGTTTGCCGGTACGCTTGGCCTGGTTTACTTCGGCATGCTCTGTTACCAGAGCTATCTTGATGCCGTTCGTGCCACGGTGCGTCAAGAAACCGCCATGGCCAACTTTACCTTCTATTTATGGCCCAGCCGCTGGGCATTACCGGTCGGCTTTGCCGCCATGTGCCTGGCCATTCTCGCCAACATGATCAAGGCAGTGCATCAACGCCAAGCACTGTAGGAGCTAATCAATGACTAACATCGAGATAGGTGTGGCGGGTATCGCCATTGCCTTGGCCCTTATCGCCCTGCGCGTGCCAATCGGTATTGCCTTGGGATTAGTATCGATTATCGGCATTGGCGAAATGACCAACATGCGAGTGGCATGGGGGATGATTTCTGCCACGCCCTTCGATTTTGCGGGTACTTGGGAATTAACCGCCGCGCCCATGTTTCTATTCATGGGCTACTTGTGTACCTCCACTAACATGACTCAAGGCCTCTTCCAGGCCATGCGCCTCTATCTGGCGAGGCTTCCTGGCGGGCTTGCGGTTTCCAGCGTGATGGCGTCGGCTTTTTTTGCCGCCGCATCGGGGTCAAGCGTTGCAACATCGGCAGCTATGTCACGCATCGCAGTGCCCGAGATGCTCAAGCATAATTACGATAAGGGGCTGGCAACGGGCACGGTTGCTGCATCAGGCACGCTAGGCTCGCTGATTCCGCCAAGCGTTTTATTGGTGCTTTATGGTGTTTATGCCCAAGTATCAGTTGGCCAGCTGTTCATGGCAGGATTCATCCCGGGCGTTATTTCGGCGCTGTTATACATTGCCATGATCATGGTGCGTACCAAGCTGAACCCAAGCCTGGCTGGGGATACCAATGTACGCTCTACCTGGCAAGAAAAGTGGGAAGCATTCAAGCATATCTGGCCGCTGCCATTACTCATTGGCTCTGTGCTTGGCGGGATTTTTCTGGGTGTTTTTTCACCTACCGAAGCGGGCGCAGTAGGCACCACTATTGCAGCATTAATCGCCTTGGCCCGCCGTACTCTAACCATCGCTGCCATTCGTGAAGCGGTCGTCCAAACGGCGGTAAGCACGGCCAGCATCTTTATTATTTTGATTGGCTCGCTGTTCTTCACCCGCTTTTTGGCCATGAGCGGTGTACCCGCTGCGTTCTCAGAGTTAATCCTGGGTGTGAGCACTGAGACGTGGTGGATCATCCTAGCGGTAGCCGTTATCTACCTTGTCTTAGGCATGTTTATCGACTCCATTGGTCTGCTGTTACTGACGTTGCCGCTAATACTTCCCCTGGTCGAAGGCGCTGATCTTAATTTGATTTGGTTTGGCATTATCGTGGTCAAACTGCTCGAAGTCGGGCTGGTCACGCCGCCCATCGGACTCAACGTCTATGTCATCAAAGGCGCACTCGGCAACAGCGTTACCTTGAGCGAGGTTTTTAGGGGCGTGAGCTGGTTCATCGTGATGGACATCGTCGCGCTGCTGCTCATCGTGCTGATTCCTGCGCTTTCGCTTTATCTTCCGCAGAAAATGTTCTGACGCTTATACAATAAGGAACACTCATGACTACCACTCGTTTTATCAACGCCAACGTTATCGATTCACGCAACGGTAAAGTGCTCCCTAATCATGAGGTGCGCATCAAAGATGGGCGCATTGAAGCGGTAAGCGAGTCCCCACTTGAGGACAACGACGACCAGGTGATCGATGTAAAAGGCCACTACCTGATGCCTGGCCTGGTGGATTCTCACGTACACGTCACCGCCATCACGCCTAACTTTGCGCTGCTGGGCACGCTCTCGCCATTTTATGTGGGCGCCAAATCCAGCGAGCTGCTCGAAGCCATGTTAATGCGTGGGTTTACCACCGTACGCGATGCCGGTGGGGCTGATTACGGCCTTGCCAAAGCGGTAGATGAAGGGACGCTTGCCGGGCCACGTATCATGTACGCTGGCCGGGCGCTCTCACAAACGGGTGGCCACGGTGATATGCGTGGGCCAGGCCAGCAAACCTTTGAAGGCTGCTTCTGCTGTGCAGGCCTTGGCCGTGTATGTGACGGTGTTAGTGAAGTACGTCAGGCCGCTCGTGATGAGATTCGCAAAGGCGCTACTCAAATTAAGATCATGGCGTCTGGTGGCGTGTCGTCACCCACAGATCGTATTGATAGCACACAGTTTTCACTTGAAGAGATCGACGCCATTGTAGAAGAGGCGACGGCTGCCAATATTCATACCATGGCTCATGCCTATACAGCACGCGCTATTAATCGCCTACTTCCCCGCGGTGTTAAAACCATCGAGCACGGTAATCTTATGGACGAGGAGAGCTGCCGTCTCTTCCTCGAACATGACGCTTATTTGACGCCTACGCTGTGTACTTACGATGCGTTAGCTAAAGAAGGCGTGGAAGCGGGTATGGCTGAAGAGCTGCAGCGTAAAGTGTTCGACGTACTTGATGCGGGTGGCAAAGCCCTTGAAATGGCGCAGCGCCACGGTGTGAAAATGCTTTACGGGTCTGACTTACTGGGCCGTATGCAGCGCCATCAGCTCAATGAGTTTCATCTTCGCAAAGAGGTGGTACCTGCCGATGAGCTGATTCGTGCGGCCACCAGCCACGCGGCCGATGCCTACGGCCATACGGGCGATTTTGGTGAAATTATCCCTGGCGCCCGTGGTGATGTCATTATCCTTAAAGATAACCCCCTGGACGATATCACTGTGCTTACTGAGCCTGACGAACAGCTGATGCTCATTATGAAAGGAGGCGTTTCTTATAAAAATGTACTTTAAGCATCACGCTTAAATACTCAGTAGTTAATTTTTATCTGACTGCACCGGCGCCGGGACTCAATAGTTCCGGCGTCTGCGTCGTTGGGCACTGCTAAACTAAAAGCTGGCCTCCATGGCAAATTCTTCGGGTTATTAATAGGCATTAATGACTATTTCAAATCTTATTTAAGTAATATCGACTTATTAGTATTTTTCGACTGCCAAATACAAGAGGCGTTTGGATAGATATGACTTTCGTGAGCCCTGTCACCCTTAACACAAACGGCGTAAAGCTTGAGCCATTAGCGCATGATCACGAAGCGGGCCTGTGCGCTGCCGCCGCCGATGGCGAGTTGTGGAATTTGCGCGTCACAGCGGTACCATCGCCTGATGAAACAAGCGCCTTTATTGAAACCGCCTTGAAAGACCGTGAGGCAGGCCACCGCTTTGCTTTTGCCGTCATTGAGGAGGCCAGCGGTACTGTGCTTGGCACGACGAGCTATCACGACATCTTACCTGAGGTAAAACGGGTAGAAATTGGCCACACCTGGTATGCCAAACGCGCGCAGCGTACCCATATCAATACCACCTGCAAGCTGCTGCTGTTAACGCATGCTTTCGATACGTTGGGTTGTAACGTGGTTGGCTGGCGCACCGACAACTTCAACTACGCAAGCCAACGTGCTATTGAGCGCCTAGGGGCTAAAAAGGATGGTGTCATACGCGGACAAAAGCTGCGCCGTGATGGCACCATTCGCGACACGGTGATGTATAGCCTGCTCAGGGGAGAGTGGTCAGAAGTGCGCGCACATCTCCACTACTTATTAAGCCAGCCCCGCAGCTAATCAATAGGCGACTAGCTCATTAGCCGCTGCCTGTAGGTGAAACATGATCGCAGCCGCCAATTATGTGCGCTACAGGGTAAGCGAGAAGGCGCGCGGATTTTTAATATGCAGCCAAGTTTTTCTTTGCTCCTAATAGAATCAATGAGGCAGATTTGATCAAGGCAGCGAGATAACCTTAATGAACGTACCATAAAATTCATTGAGGTTATCTATCCTTCCGTATAATCACTGTTAGGAGATTCAATGGTTTCGTATCGACAAACAGAAGATTTATCAGCTTCGGCTGAGATTACTTACTTAAACATGCGTTCATACTACGAGCATTACTCTGTTGATTGGGATTGCTCAAAAATTGAAGATCAAATCCATAATTTAACCAATTTCGATATCCTGCTCAATGGTGAGGTCGTTGGGGCGATTCGTTTGGCATTTGATAACGTCGGTTGCTATGTCCGTGACTTGCAAGTCAGCGAGAAATACCAAAATAAAGGTATTGGTGCGTTAGCGCTTTCTGAATGCGAAAGGTTAGCAATTGAATCAGGCGCTAATCGACTTAGGTTACGTGTATTTAAAGTCAGCCCAGCCTTCCATCTCTATGAAAGAGTTGGTTTTGTGGTTGATAACGTTGATGATAGGTTTTACAGCATATCGAGAACAATCTCCTAACAAAAAAAATTAAGAGTGATTCGGCACGCGTGGCATTTTTATTATGCGTCGGTTTTAGTGTTTAAGATGGTATGCGGCAGCATCGGTATTGCGTGCCTCACACCTTAATGGGTGTTATGGACAAGGAGATAAAATGGAACTTATTCACTTAGAACGCACGGATGCGCTATACAAAGAGGCATTAGATTTGCGGTATGACTTGTTCTTCCGAGCTCTCGACCTTCCGCGAGAAAGTATGTTTGATGGTCTTGAGAGTAGTAGTTTTCATATTGCAGCGATAGAAAATGATTCATTGTGCGCATATGGACGATTAAGCGAAGAAAGTCATCGAGTCTTTAAGATTTCACAGATGGTCGTTCTCCCAAACATGCAAGGTCAGGGCTTAGGCACTAGAGTCTTAACGAAGCTCACACATGAAGCGCTTGCAAATGGAGCGAAAGAAATTTATTTAAATGCTAGGCTACATGCTGTATCAATGTATGAAAAGTTGGGATTTAAGGCTTCAGGTCAATCTTATATAGCCAAGATTACGGGAGTTCCTCATATAAAGATGGTCAGGCGCGTTTAGATTGTCCCTAACAAGGCGTTTAAGGTGGATTCACAACGTTTGGCGACTTCAGTGTAAGTCGAATTTAGTGTTTAAGGTACAATGATTTAGGTTAGGTGATCGGGTTGTTCACCACTTAACGCAGCGCTATGCACCAATATTCGAGAGACAGATGATAGATAGTACAAATTTTTACGAAGTGATTAGGGAGTTTGAGCTTCTTCCTGGAGCGATAGAGAATGTTTCTACGCAGGCGTTTCAAACTGTCTATGGCTCGCCTAGGGCCTCCCTGGCGAAGGGGATAGTTTATTTATTTCTATCGGCTCAGCCCATTCCGCGACTTGTCGGAGAAAGCAGGATTATTTACATCGGTCAAACGAAGGGCAGCTTTAAAAACCGCTATTTCCAGTACTCAAGTCTTCATGCCTCTTCCAAAGCGAATAAACTGAAGTTTGAAGCAATCATTAGAGAATACGGCCCAATAACTATAGCGGTCTGTCCTTTTAAGCGGTTCGGTAGTTCCCTGTTGGAAGCTGAAGGACAATTGCTTTGGTGGTACTTCCAGAATCACTGTGAGTATCCGCCGGTTAACTACACCAAGACCAAAGTCAGGAACGATGCCGTACAAGCATAACAATCGCGTCAAGTGCGCCGCTCGTACCTCGCGCGCTCTATGCGGGCGTTGGGGCCATACGCCTTGGAGAATACATGGATATTGAGGTTTGGATCATGTTCGTTTTCATGCTTGCTTATTTGCTCAATTGCAGTACGTCGAACGTTCACAACGATAGGCAATTCTAAGCTATATAGAATTACAGGCAGATTATTTGGCGGCACATTCATAGGCGCGGGTGGTGTACTTTTGGTCTCGAAAAACAACCTGGCCTAACAAATTCAGGCACGGCGACGCCTACTACATTGCGCCTTCGGCTCCATTTTGTAGGCGTGCATGCTGCAAGCATTAGGAAGGACGTCATGAAACCTAAAATCAGCATTATCACACTGGGTGTGGACGATATGGAAAGGGCCTCTCGTTTCTATAGCGAAGGCCTCGGCCTGCCGAGGCACGACTTTGAAGGTGGCAACATATCTTTTTTCAGTCTGGAAGGAACATGGCTAGCGCTCTATCCTCGGGAGGAATTGGCTAAGGACATCGGATTGCCCATTCCGACTCAGGTCGGTTTTTCCGGCATTACGCTGGCCCATAATGTTGCAAGCAAGTCAGAAGTTGATACTGTCCTCAGTCAGGCAGTATCCGCAGGCGCTCAACTCATTAAACCGGCGGTGGAGGTTTTCTGGGGCGGTTACTCAGGTTACTTTCAAGATCCCGAAGGTCATTACTGGGAAGTAGCCTACAACCCTTATCAGGACCTGACGTAGTGGCCCACTCTTCGGCAGTCCCTAACAATTACAGGCCCGGCGACGGTTACTACATCGCGGCTTCGCCTCCATTCTGCAGCCGCGCGTGCTG